>NZ_JACJSC010000022.1 GCF_014697575.1 Planktothrix sp. FACHB-1365
TAGGGAAGGGCATTCCCGAATTAACGCTACAGGAGTTGGAGTCTCTACTCTTCTTGGGGCAACCCTGGTTGAGCAAATTCTGACGTAGAATGTAGAATCCCCGTCTCTTCAGAGCGGGGAGTGTCAATATCATCAAGATACTTGGGATAGAACACCTCAAGCTATTTTAAAACAATTCATAAGCTCGTAATTTTGATTAAGAGTCGAATAACCCGTTCTCTAAGTTCGGTTTTACACACTATAACAAGTTGAAAAAGGTTAGTTACAGTAAAAATAAGAACAGAAAGCAATAACAAGATTAAATTATTTGATAAGACTATGACAAACCCTGTATCTCATCGTCAACTCTCTGCAAATAATGTATTATGGCAATATGTTCAAGCGATGGAACCGGAAACTATTGCTAAACTGTCTCAACCGGAACCCGAAGTTGCTCAAATTATGGAAAATAGCTTGATGCAAATGTTAGGTGGTTTACCTTCAGAGCATTTTGATGTTACGATTACCACGAACCGTGAGGATTTAGGCCGTCTTTTAGCATCAGCAATGATGAATGGTTATTTCCTCTACAATGCCAAACAACGCCTGGAGTTTGAAAAGTCTTTATCTCCTTCTCAAGAGGCTTGATTTTTACAGGAAAGTTGCTACAGTCAATAATAGTTGCACTGCAACACCTTGAGTAATTCCAAAGATTCGGCTTTATTCCTTCCCTACCAATTGGTAGGGGAGGAAACCTGTATTACAACTTACTTTTATTTATATTTTACAGTGAACAATTCCACTCAATCTGATGCCTTAACGGTTTCCAGGGAACCTTCTCTCTCCCTGTGTCCTGAATTTGTTTTACCCATTCAGAAAAAACAGGCTTTTCAGCAAGTTTTAGAACGTCATTCGGGAGAACATCAATTAATTATTATACAAGATTTTCCCGATCCTGATGCCTTATCTTCAGCTTGGGCTTATCAGTTAATTGCTAAACAATATAATATTGACTGTGATATTGTCTATGGGGGAACCCTCAGCCATCAAGAAAATATTGCCTTAGTGAAATTAACAGGATTACCTGTCCATCGCTGGCCCTTAGAAATGGCAAAAACCAAAGATTTATCGGTTTATTCCGGTTGTGTTTTAATTGATAATCAAGGCACAACCAGTCAACTAACCTCTTTAATTCAATCGGCTAAACTTCCAATTACGGTATTAATTGATCATCATAGTTTACAAAAGGATTTACATCCTGAATTTTTTGATATTCGCCCTCAAATTAAAGCGACGGCTACAATTTTAACTCAATATTTGCAATCGGGTTTTTTAGAACTTGATAATAGTGAAATTGATCATATTAATTGTGCAACGGCGTTAATGCACGGCTTACGTTCGGATACAAATCAACTTCGACAAGCCACCCGTGAGGATTTCTTAGCAGCGGCTTATTTAAGCAGTTATTACGATGCGAGTTTATTAGATTCTGTGTTGCGTTCTTCTCGGTCTAAACGGGTGATGGATGTCATCGAACGAGGGTTATCAAATCGTCAAGTTTTAGATAATATTTCAATTTCAGGGGTTGGTTTTTTACGCGCTTCTGACCGAGATGCTATTCCGCAAGCGGCGGATTTTCTATTAACTGAAGAAAACGTGCATACGGCGGTGGTTTATGGATTAGTTCATGATGATTTTAATGAAGTGGAGATTATTGTGGGTTCCTTGAGAACGAATAAAATCACCCTTGACCCGGATGAATTTATTAAAGAAGCCTTTGGAACCGATGTTACGGGTAAGTTTTTTGGAGGGGGAAGAAGTCAAGCGGGAGGGTTTGAAATTCCGTTAGGGTTTCTATCGGGTTTTAATGAAAATAAAGATTATGCAGAGATGAAATGGAAGGTATTTGATGCTCAAGTGAAGCAAAAATTATTGCGTTTAGTGAATCCTGATTAAAAGGTTTAATCTGTTTCAGTAAAAAATCATCTTTTGTCTTCTCTTTATCCCAAAGGCGGTTGGGGAAATTTTTTTTGAGAATTTTCCTGAACAGAATCATCGATGAAGGAATAAACAGGAGTAGATGCACCCTGATGGTTTTCCTTCAACTTCGGTTGAGGGAATTTTTTTTTGAGAATTTTCCTGAACAGAATCATCGATAGAGGAATAAACAGGAGTAGATGCACCCTGATGGTTTTCCTTCAACTTCGGTTGAGGGATTTTTTTTGAGAATTTTCCTGATGAGAATCAAAAGTGAAGGAATAAATAGATGTAGATGCACCCTGATGGTTTTCCTTCAACTTCGGTTGGGGGATTTTTTTTGAGAATTTTCCCGATAGGAATCAAAAGCGAAGGAATAAACAAGAGTAGATGCACCCTGATAGTTCCCCCTCAACTTCGGTTGGGGGGTTTTTGCTTGGGAAGGCTTCCTATGTTAGTTCTGTTAATGGTGTTCAAAAATACCTGGAAATTGTAATAAATCTAAAGTGACCATGACAGGTAAACAGGAAAAACATTGTTGAGCCAGTTCTAAACGGTCTTCTCGTTCTAACATCGACACTAACTTTTTCTGAACACTCAATAAATAGCGAACATCATTAGCCGCATAGTTTAATTGCTCTTCGGATAGGTTACTGGCATTTCCCCAGTCGGAACTTTGGGAGGTTTTATCGAGTTCAACTTTTTCTAATTCTTGGACTAATTCTTTCAGTCCGTGTTTTCCGGTATAGGTTCGGACTAATTTACTGGCTATTTTAGTACAGAATATCGGGTTAACTTCTATTCCTAAGTAATAGCGAATAGTGGCAATATCAAATCGAGCAAAATGGAAGACTTTGAGAATATGAGGTGCTTCTAACAGTTGTTTTAAGTTCGGTGCTTCTGTTTGACCTTTAGCAATTCTAATGGCGGTGACTTGACCTTTGGGGTCACAAATTTGAATTAAGCAAAGGCGGTCTCTCCAAGGTAATAACCCCATCGTTTCCGTATCAACGGCTAACGCATCGGCGGTTAGGTATTCAGATAATAACGTTTCAGAAATATCCCCATCACAAACTTGAAAATTAAACATAGGATTATTGACTGTTGACTGTTGACTGTTGACGGTTACGGGCGGGGTTCCCCCGCCCCTACGACGGTTGACTGTTGACTGTTAGCTTTATTCGTTTTTAATAAAACTATTCCCTATTCGTAATTCGTAATTCGTAATTCGTAATTTCCTGTTCCCTGTTCCCTGTTCCCTGTTCCCTGTCCTACATTTAAAGCCATGCTTTTCTTACAAAAATCTGAGTAAAATAATACTCTCCTTTAGCATTTCTGACAATCCCAACTCCGGTTAACTCATAATTTCCTACCATATTGCGTTGATGACCTGGACTTTCTATCCATCCTTTTACAGCTTGTTTTCCAGGGTCAACATAACCGGAATTAAAGGCAACATTTTCGGCAATTTCTTGCCAACGGACAAATTGACGAATTTTTTGAAATCGAGCTTTTGAACCGCTATGACCAAAGGGAACTTGACCATTTGCCATTAACTGACTATGAATGCGACATTGTTCACTAATTTGCGGGTCTAGTTTTAAAGGCGGTAAATTTTTAGAAGCCCGATAATTATTAACTTGTTGATGTACGGATAATTCCAATTGCGCCAGATTAGAATTATTAGGGGTAACAATGGGTGTGACTTGCGGTAGGGGCTTTCCAATTGAATTAATTTCTGCTAAAAATGTACACCCTCCCAATAATAAGGCTATTCCCATGAACGATATTTTAAACATAGTTGATTTTAGCAATAGTGTTGATGCGGTACAGTTGCGATAGGTTTGGGAAATTGTGATCGTTTTTTTTAGCTTACAGCATAAATTATGATTTTTGTCAAGATCTCTAGTTGTGGTTTCCGGTTTCGGTGATGGACGTAACCCTGTTCGGTATTTTTAACCCATTTTAGTCTGTGATATGCTCAGGGAGCGCAATAGCCTGAGCATTATGAGCGGAATTAGCCGTGAGATTTTTCTAGATCCTAAACATATTCCTAAACATCTACCAAACACCCCTCAATCACAGAGATTACTGCTACGAGGGCGAGCCATTCATGTTTTCAATGATGAAGATACGATGCTACAAGTTGCTCAAGCTATTATAGAAAGAGGAGAATACACGGGCAGCGTTCGGAATTACGAGCGCTATGGGCTATTTTTTACTGAAGCAATCGGTTATCGGATCAGTCCAGACGGTTCAAGAACTCCTTTGTTCTACGGTGAGGTAAAAATTGATGCAAACAGCCGATACCACGCAATTCCTCGCACCCGACCTAGTGAAAGATGATTGGAACTTCTTAGAAGTTTGGGTAGATTCAATGCAATCACCACCCTACGTCTTGCTGCTACTAGGTGACAAAATGGAGGGTTGTTATGTTTTCGACCCCTCTGAGCATTATAGTCTTGTAAAAGCTTTTCAGAACTATGAAGAAGCTCAACTCTGGCTATTGGAAGATGAATACGAGCCTCTGGAAGGACGTCTATTTAGCCTCGAAGTTCGCCAGAGCGATTGAAACTTGTTGCGTGGAAGGGCATAACACCGTTGGACTGTTTCATCACTGAAATCAATAACGTTTTAGTGTCACCCATCCTACAAAACAATTTTACTTTTATTATTGAATTTAACTGTTAGGATGATTCAAGAATTTTTGCACCGTTTGTACATCCTTATCTCCCCGTCCTGAACAATTTAAAATAATTCGAGGACTACCTTCTAATTGCGGACAAAGCATTTCTAAATAAGCGATCGCATGGGCCGTTTCCAAGGCTGGAATAATTCCTTCTAAACGCGATAACCGTTGAAACGCATCTAACGCTTGTTGGTCAGTCACACTATAATATTCTGCCCGACCCAAATCTTTTAAATAACTGTGTTCTGGCCCCACACCCGGATAATCTAACCCCGCACTAATAGAATGGGCCTCCATCACTTGACCATCATCATCTTGTAACAGATAACTCATCGCCCCGTGTAAAACTCCCACTTGACCATGAGTTAAAGTAGCAGCGTGTTTTCCGGTTTCTACCCCCGAACCTGCGGCTTCTACCCCAATTAGACGCACAGAAGATTCATTCACAAACTCATTAAATAGCCCCATCGCGTTAGAACCACCACCGACACAAGCTAATAAAATATCCGGTAAACCGCCCCATTTTTCTAAACATTGGTTGCGGGTTTCGATGCCAATTACATTATGAAAATCCCGTACAATCATCGGATAGGGATGGGGGCCAGCAACGGAACCGAGAATATAATGGGTCGTTTCCACGTTCGTTACCCAGTCGCGGATGGCTTCAGACGTCGCATCTTTTAAGGTTCCTGTTCCCGCTTCCACAGGTCGAACTTCCGCCCCTAACAACCGCATTCTAAACACATTCAGGGCTTGACGTTCCATGTCGTGAATGCCCATATAAATCACACAGTCTAGGCCATAACGGGCGCAAACCGTCGCCGTCGCTACCCCATGTTGACCCGCCCCGGTTTCTGCAATAATGCGTTGTTTACCCATTTTCTTCGCTAACAACGCTTGGGCGAGGGCATTATTAATTTTATGAGCCCCCGTATGGTTGAGGTCTTCCCGTTTCAGATAAATTTGCGGGCCTGTACCGTCGGGTTTCGCATAATATTGGGTAAGGCGTTCGGCGAAATACAGAGGGCTAGGTCGTCCCACATAGTCTTTAAGCAGGCTTTGGAGTTCCGTTTGAAATTCAGGATCTTGACGATAATGGTGATAGGCTGTTTCCAGTTCAGCTAAGGCAGGCATTAAGGTCTCTGGAACGTATTTGCCGCCAAATTGTCCGAAGCGTCCGAGGGGGTCAGGGCGTTGTGTTGCGGTGAGTTGGGGGTTGGGAGGTAAGGGAGTGGTAGTCACGGCGCAGCAAAATGATTAATATTGAACAATTTTCTAATTATATAGCGAGTCTCAATCAAAAGGTTAGGAATCTAAGCTGACTCAGTTGTTGTGATATAAAATCCCTAAATGTTTACTGCAAATTCACCCCTGTAGAGACGTTCGATGGAACGTCTCTACAGGGGGTTTGGGGGGATTATCTGTAGCATCTATAATGGGATTTGATATGAGTTAGGGAACAAAAGCCACTGTTTGGAAATTAAATGATATTGATGGGTAAAAATGCTATGAATCAAAATTCTAATTCTTCGGTGGTTCCAGAAGCCAATTTAAGCCAAAATCAATCTATTATACTTGGCAAAAAATTTTATATCCTGTTGGGGATAACTTTTTTAATTTTGATAGTTGCTTTAACCCCAGCTTATACTTATTTAATTTTTGCCCTAACTTTAACAACGCCACAATTACAACATCATTCAGGTTATCCTCATATTTTAGTCGATTTATTCTGGAAAGGATTTAGTTTATTAACGGCGATATACTGGCTTTATCTAGGAATTAAAATTGGATTATCTCGTCGGGGCGGACTTTGGGTAATTCCGTCGGCGTTCCTGTCTTATTTTCTGTTAATTTTGATGGTGCAATTCATTGGAAGATTATCAGCAATCGTTATTCCCAGTAGTTCTGATTCTGTTATTAGTCTATTCTTTCAAGATGGTGGAAAATTTGTTAGATTTTTGAGTCGCAGTTTCATTTATCTTTGGGGAGGTGGAAGTGTTTTTAATATGGGGGTTGTTGGAGGATGGTTAACGAAACGGTATCAAAAATTTGGCTTTGAACCAAAAGAATCTAATATTTTAGCATTTCTGATGATTCTATCGAGTTTTAGTTGGGGAGTTGTGTTTTTCTTAAAATGGCTTTTACCCGTGATGATATTAACGGGAATTCTGAGTTTAGTGGGAATTTTTAAATTAATTCAAACTAGCGTTAAGAAACGCCAGAGATTAATTCAAGCTTATTTGAACTCAGAATCTCAAAAAATTCTCGAATAAATAATTTAGGATTAAGTTATTCTAATTATAATAATTAATGTTTTTTGACAGGGATAGGGGTTGAATATAACGTTGATTCGCCCGAACATAACAAGGGTTATTTTCAGGATATCTCCGAACAGGCATCCAAGGCAATTGTTGACTATCTTTGGCATTGATTAAGACTTCATCAGAACCGCCTCGATAGACTTCTGCTTGTAAAATATCTCCCTGTTTAAATTGTTGAATAATGGGGGAATTAATGTTGGGTGTTTGACGACAATTTAATGTTGTTGTAACAACTTTCCATAAAGAACCTGCCATCAAACGGGGAGGAGCTTGACCTTTAACTGGTGCTTCATTAGAGTAATAATTTCCCTGACTATCGGGGATAGGAATAGGCAGTTGACTCAATAAAACCATTGTAAGGTTTAAAGCTGCTAATGGTATTTTCATAAATATCAATAATAGTAAGCTTTTCTCAATGAGGCAATCGGTGTAATTGTGATAATATAGAATCAACTATATTTTAACTCAATCAGACCAGTCCTGAACCATGAGTCAATGCCTTAACCCTGATTGCCTCCAACCCAACTCTAAAACCACAATTTTTTGTCAAAAGTGTGGCTCGAAATTGCTATTAACAGATCGATATCGAGCTTTAAAAATATTAGGACAAGGAGGATTTGGTCGAACGTTTCTAGCGGTTGATGAGCATAAACCGTCTCAACCGTATTGTGTAATTAAACAATTTTTACCCCAAGCCCAAGGCACGAATAATCAACAAAAAGCCGAGGAACTATTTCAACAGGAAGCGATACAATTAGAACAGTTAGGCAAACATCAACAAATTCCTGAATTATTCGCCTATTTTATCCAAGATCATCGTCAATATCTGGTTCAAGAATATATTGAAGGACAAAATTTAGCCCAAGAATTAGCTCAAAGTGGAGCATTTTCAGAAACTAAAATTGTTAATCTGTTAGGAGATTTATTACCTGTTTTAGCGTTTATTCACCAAAAGCCATTAATTCATCGAGATATTAAACCGGAAAATATTATTAGAAGAAAGAGCGATAATAAATTTGTTTTAGTGGATTTCGGAGCCGCAAAAGCAGCCACTAGAACGGCGTTAGCGGTGACAGGAACAGTGATTGGTTCTGCTGGATATGTTGCACCGGAACAAGCGTTAGGAAAACCGACTTTTGCCAGTGATTTATATAGTTTAGGAGTGACTTGTATTCATTTATTAACGAATAAGGAACCCTTTGATTTATTTGATGTTAGTGAAGGAGATTGGGTTTGGCGAGATTATTTAACGGTTAAAGTCAATAATACTTTGGGTCAAGTGTTAGATAAACTTTTACAGCAGGGAACCAAAAAACGTTTCCAAACTGCTCAAGAAGTATTAGAAGCATTACAATTAACCGAAAAACCAATATCACCACCAACACCCCAACCGGATATAGAATTAAAGTCAGCTAAAGGCGTTAATTATGAGCAATTAGAACAATTTTTGAAAGCGGGAAGTTGGAAAGAAGCTGACGAAGAAACGGCTAATAAAATGTTAGAAGTCGCCGAAAGAACAAAGGAAGGATGGTTAAGGGTTGAAGATATTGATAAATTTCCCTGTGAGGATTTACGAACTATTGACCAACTTTGGGTAAAATATAGCAATGGACGCTTCGGCTTTTCGGTACAGAAGCGCATCTATGAAAGTCTGGGAGGAACCCTGAGTTATGAGGAGAAAGCTTGGGAAGCGTTTGGTGATCAGGTGGGTTGGCGTGTGTATGGAAACTGGTTATATTACGATCAATTAAGATTTAATCTGACAGTAAAAGATGGCCACCTCCCTCTATGGGGATATTGGGGAAGGGTTGTTGCTGGTTGTGGGGGTTGGCTGAGTGGGGCTGCTCTTCTCTCGCATCGAGACTTGTAGACTGTAACGTATAAGGCTTTTAACCCGACAGTGTAGGGGCGAGGCGCGCCTCGCCCCTACAGAGGATTAATAGGGTTGCGGGTTTCCGATAGGGTCAGAAACCGGGTTTCTTAATTGAGCTTTTTGTTAGTAGCAAAGGTTAACGCAGAAACCCGGTTTCTTGGAGGTGTTGGTGGGGGTCAGAAACCGGGTTTCTTAATTGAGCTTTTTGTTAATAGCAAAAGTTAACGCAGAAACCCGGTTTCTTGAAGGTGCTGGTGGGGATAAGAAAATAATTAATCTGAATAAACAAGTCAATTAATTCAATCACATTAAAAAAACAATGAGCAAACTGATCTTAGAAATCCCTGAAGATTTAGCAGAAACTTTAAATTTGCCACCATCGGAAAGACTTTCAAGAGTTAAAAGAGAACTAGCGATCAGACTTTATCAGAAAGGAATTTTATCTTTCGGTAAAGCACGACAATTAGCCGAATTAAGTAAATGGGAATTTCATGAGTTACTAAGTCAAGAAAACATTGAACGCAGTTATGATTTAGAAGAATTAGAAACTGATTTATATAATTTAGAGAAATTGCAATGAAAGCAGTTAGTAATTCATCAGTTTTAATTGCTCTGAGTAGTATTGGACAATTAGAACTCCTTAATCAACGATTTTCCGATGGTGTATTTATTCCCCAAGCTGTTTGGAAAGAAGTTGTAGAAACCGGATCAGGAAGACCTGGAGCTAACCAAGTTGCAAATGCTTCATGGTTAACAATTTGTCCGGTTAATAATCTTAATTTAGTTTCTTTACTCAGGTTAGAATTAGATGAAGGAGAATCAGAAGCGATCGCCCTATCTTTAGAACAACCAAATTCAGCGATTTTACTCGATGAAAAAAATGCTAGGGGCGTTGCTAAACGGATGAATTTATCTCCATTAGGAACAGTCGGTATTTTAATTTGGGCGAAACAAAATAGATTAATTTCTACTCTTAAAGAACAACTTGATGCTTTGCAAACAGTGGGAAAATTTCGCCTGAGTTATTCAGTATATCAAGAAGCTCTTAAAAATGTTGGCGAACTGTAACATCCTGATCTTAGCATTGAGGTTCGGTAATTTTTGCTAGAATAAATATAGTAGAATATAGAGGAGAAGATATAATTAATTCTGCTAGTTTTCCCGAACTTAAATTGACAGCCGAACAAATTTTCAATGCTTTATAAATTCAAGGGAAAATCTGGAAAAAATCGGGTTAATAATTAAGATTAATTATCAACTTGTGTTAAAAAATCCGGTTGATGGGAACGTTGAATCATCAGGGATGCTATTATCGGAGCCATTGGGTAACATCGGAGGTCGTTCCTGTTAACTTAATGATCTGGCCAGAATGATCAAAAACAGGGCCGCCTCGGGCGTTGATGTAGCGAATTTCTCCATCATTAGCGCGAATGATGCGTAAGTTGGCTTCAAACGCCTCCCTTCTGAGTGCCCGATACTGAATGGCTTCCTGATGAAGTTGGCGATCATCAGGGTGAATTAAAGCTAAAATTTCTTCAGCAGAAGGAGCAGGCTGATTCGGGTCAAGACCATGAATCAGAAAAAGCTCCTCCGTCCAATAAATTTCGCGAGTTATGACATCGAACTCCCAACACCCGACTTGAGCCACTCGTTGGGCATTTCGCAACATCATTTCTGATCGTCGTAGTTGGGCTTCAATGTGTTTGCGCTGCTCAATTTCCTCGTGTAGACGGGCATTCGCCGCCATCAATTCTTGCCAGATATTGGCGGTAATTGAATCAACCATCCCTTCTAGGAGATAAGGATCTCGGTTAAGCAACTTGGTTTTCTTGTTATAAACCGGATCGAGACAGTACCCCAGACCATAGTGAGTTTGAATAAAATCTTGAAGACCCGCCTGTTCAAGCTTGCGGCGAATACTGCGGATATGGCTCTTGAGGGTGGCATCGCTGGGTAACTCATCGTCCAATGTCCACAGGCGATCGCCTATCTCGCTGCGAGAAAACATTTGTCGGGGATAAGTGAGGAATAGCTTCAGAATTTGGTATTCCTTGCGGTTGACCTTTAAAACTTGACTGTGACAGGTGATTTGTTGGGCGGTAGGATTGAGAGACAATGGCCCCCAGGTGAGCAGAGGGCTGGCCCGACGAAGGCCCCGCCGCGCCAAAGCACGCAGTTGAGCCAGGAGTTCAGGAAGCTGAATCGGTTTCACTAAACAGGCATCCGCCCCACTATCTAAGCCCTGGACACAAGTGTTGGCATCAGCAGGCTCCAGCATCAGCAAAATCAGGACGGGGTTGCCAACCTCGCGCAAGCGACAACACAAAGTCACTCCATCCATATCAGGCAATACCGCCTCCAGCAAAACCCCATCGTACATGAACGCCTGAAGCAATTCCCAGGCTTCCTCGCCATCGGTTGCAATATCAACGATGAAGCTATGGCGTGATAAAACCTGATGTATGACCCTACACAATGTTGGGTCGGGGGAAACCAGCAGAATTCTCATGGTTTAGCGGTTCAGCTTTCACAAGGGCTATCCCTCCAGAATTACACAAAGTTTTCACCTTTTTCTGTCATGCTTTCTCCAAGTTTTTTAGCCCAGACCAAATTCTGAAAAGGTTGCTCTATATGGTTCCCGCCTCCCATCACGTCTATGATTTCATTCAAAAGAATGCCTTGATCAGTGGTGTGATCAATGGTGTCATCAACGGTGTGATTGGCTGGTTTATGTTTCGCGCAAAAGAGGCTCTACCCCTTACCGTTGATACCATATCAGCCCATGAAAAAACAGTTTTCTCAACGGGGGTGATGACGGCGTTTATGCTGTCGCTGATCTTGGGGACAATCGCCTTTTTTACCTTCAGCAAAAAAGCCAAAACTTTCCCCTTGCCATTTCCAGAGCTTTTGGATCGGCCTTTTTTCTTTTTTGGGGTGAGAACAGTTCTGTTTTATTCTCTGTTTGCCTTTGGTACAGCGGCATTGGTTGCCCTATTTTTGCAAAAGTTTTTAGGAACAATTCTGGTAACGCCTTTGATCGGTGCAATTCTTTTAGGGATAATCGCTGGGATAGGGTCCTGGTTTATTAATGCGGCGGTCATGAAAGCGATGTTGCGACCTGAGTAAGTTTTTGAGTGATGGCGTTTGATTTGGACTTTGTTGAGAACTCCGATAACAAAGGGTTCTAAGTCTTTAACATTATGGAGATTATGTCGATATGACCGTTTTGGACGCATTCAAGCTCGATGGCCAGGTCGCTATTGTCACCGGAGGCGGGGCTGGTATTGGCCGGGGCATTGCCGAATTGTTTGCCCAGGCTGGGGCTGCTGTGGTCGTTAGCGATTTGAAGGAAGACACTGCTGCTGCGGTCGTTAAGGGCATTCAGGACAAGGGAGGTAAAGCCCTTGCTGTAGCCTGCGATGTCACCAATGACCAGGATCTTGAAAATCTCGTCAACGCGACCTTGGATGCCTTTGGCAAAATCACCCTCTTGATCAACAACGCTGGGGGCGGTGGGCCAAAACCCTTTGATATGCCGATGGACACCTTTATTTGGGCCTACAAACTCAATGTGTTTTCAGTGTTTCATCTGTGCCAACTGTGTGCTCCCCATATGGAAGCCACAGGAGGGGGAGCCATTTTGAATATTTCCTCTATGTCCGCAGAGAATAAAAACGTCAATATGGCGTCTTATAGTTCCTCCAAGGCGGCGGTTAGCCACCTGACTCGGAATATTGCCTTTGATTTGGGGCCAAAGGGAATTCGGGTAAATGCGATCGCTCCAGGTGCAATTAAAACCGATGCCTTAGCGACGGTGCTGACCCCGGAAGTTGAAAAAGTCATGCTTAAGCATACCCCCCTAGCGCGACTGGGAGAACCCAGTGATATTGCTTATGCTGCCTTGTTCCTGTGTTCTCCAGCCGCCAGTTGGGTGAGTGGACAGGTGCTCACCGTCAGTGGGGGCGGTGTGCAGGAATTAGATTAAGTGTCCATAAGTCTTTCACCGTATTCAACCTTAAAGGAAACCACTATGAGCAACTTTGATGCCTTTGCTGACTTTCGGATGGATGGTCATGTGGCCATCGTTACGGGCGGCGCCCAAAATATCGGGGAAGCCATTGCTAAAACCTTTTCAGGCGCAGGAGCCAAGGTGATGATTGCTGACCTCAATGGGGAGAAGGCCCAAGCAACGGCGGCAGCGCTCCAGGCGGAAACGGGTAATGAAGTGTTAGGGATAGGCTGTAACGTCACCCTTGAGGAAGATATTCAACAATGTGTCGCTCAAACTGTTGAAGCCTTTGGCGGTATTTCAACTTTAGTTAATAACGTTGGCTGGGGCAAATCCTACGATGACCCCCTGGATGTTCCTTTGGAAGAGATGATCGAGAGTTATAAGCTCAATACCCTATCGGCTATGCGAATGACGGCTGCTTGTCGTCCCTATTTACTCGAAGCTGAAAATGCTACCATTACTAACTCCGGTTCTCTGGTAGGGGTGTTACCTGCTTTTGACTTTATCGCCTACTCCGCCGCCAAGGCAGCCCTCAACCATCTGATGCTGGGTCTAGCTCACTATTTTGCCAAGCAAGTTCGCGTCAATACCGTGTTGATTGGTACGGTGATTACCGAGGGCTATGCCGCAGCAGGTTTGGATGAAAAAGCCCAGTATGCCTTAGCCCACCCTGACAATTTGACCGGACGTGCTGGAAAACCCCAGGATATTGCTAACGCCTTCCTCTGGCTGGCATCTCCGGCTGGGTCTTGGGTCAGTGGTCAAACCTTACAAGTTTCTGGTGGGGGCAAACGTGTGCGCCTCAAACCCGAATAAATCCCGCGCAAGGGAACACCGAACACCGAACAGGGAAGGATCTCTACTGCGTTATCGAGAAAAGTAGAGATTCTTCACGGAGTTTACCCTCGAAGGAAGTGAAGGGTTCAGAATAACGAATGATTTTCAATTATTATTAAAATCCTCAAAATCCTTTTTTGTTATAATAACATTAGACCCCATTAGAGGCTAGAAACTCATGATGGTGCAAACCGTTACTAAAACCTATAGTTTTGACGATTATCTTAATTATAGAGATGATAGCGATTTTAAATATGAACTGTTTAATGGAAAATTAATTCAGATGCCTCCTGCTAGTGGTTTACACGCTGAGATTTTACGTTTAATTTATGATATTTTAAAAGCTGAAATTCAACGATTACAATTAGATTGGGTTGTACAACCTGGAACAGTTGGAGTCAGAACCGGAATCAGAAAATCCCGAATTCCTGATATTTTAGTCATGACAGAAACTCAGCGTCAACTGTTGAGGACATTACCTTCAGCTATTTTAGAAGAACCCCCTTTATTAGTGGTAGAAATTGTTAGTCCGAATAATCCCGAAGATGATTATCGTTATAAACGTTCAGAATATGCTGCATTAGGAATTCCTGAATATTGGATTATTGATTCGCAAGAATCGAAAATCTCGATTTTAACGTTAGTTTCGGGATTTTATGATATCGTAGAATATAGAGGAGAAGATATAATTAATTCTGCTAGTTTTCCCGAACTTAAATTAACAGCCGAACAAATTTTAAATGCTTTATAGATTCAAGGTCAAACCTGGGGAAACCGGGTTTATAATGGGTGTAAAAAAACCCGGTTTATGGCAACGTTGAGTCAGTTTTGCGGGAATAACGGCCAAACCTTTAACGTATCATCAAAACTCCCCGTAATTAACGTATGATTTTGGGGGTTAAATACCACATTTACCCAAGCTTGATGTCCTTTAAAGGTTCCGACAAGTCCTCCATTTTCCACGTTCCAAAGTTTAACCCCTCCCCCAAAATCACCACTGGCTAAGGTTTGACCATCGGGACTAAACGCTACGGATTGAACCTTTTCTTGATGACCGAGAAGAATGTGTTCTGGAGTATTATTAAAATATTGGGATTCTAATTGTTGTAAATCCCACAATTTAACGGCATGATCCCAACTTCCTGTAGCTAACCTTTGACCATCGGGACTTACCGCCACCGACCAAATCGCCTCAGAATGAGCTTTAAACGTTCTTAATAATTCTCCGGTATGCCAATTCCAAATATCAACAATTCCGTTAGTTCCTCCACTTACTAAGGTTTGATTATCCCCACTAAAAGCGAGAGATTGTACCTCAGTTCCATATCCGTTTAACGTCCTTAACGTTCGTCCGGTGTAAATATCCCACAGACGAATGGTTTGGTCACGACTGACACTCGCCACCGTTTTCCCATCGGGACTAATGGCCACCGCATAAACCCATCCTTGATGACCGTAGAGCATTTTTTTCTGACGACCACTCCACAAATCCCAGACTAAAATAGTTTGGTCACCGCTTCCACTTACTAACGTCCGACCATCGTTACTAATGGCTAAAGTTCCCACAGGTTGAGAATGTCCCAATAAGGTGTTTATTAATCCTCCGGTATTGGCATCAATAATATTAATTGACCCATCGGTATTGCCATAAACTACAAATTGACCATCGGGACTCACCGCCACCGACCACACTGGGCCCGTATTTTTGGATAAAGTTCGGACAGTTTCAGAGTTTTGAAGAATGGGGGGGGCAAAATTCTGAATTTGGGGTACAGGAATTTGGATATCAGGAACTTGATAAATGGGTTCTGGAGGTTGGGAAGAAATTTGAGGGACAATAGACGGTAGGCGAGAACTCATGAATAAAGAAAATAACGCTAAAGCTGCACCTCCCCAAGCCGTTAAAATCCATTTACGTTGGACAGTTTTTGTTAAGTGAACCGGAATGGGCCCTGATTTTAAATCCTGCATTACCGCCATCGCTGAAGGATACCTTTTGCTGGGGTTGCGTTCAATTAATTGATTTAAAATTCGGGTTAAACGCTGACTAATAGGTCTTTTGAGATAATCTTTCCAAACCCAAGTATTTGTTTTAATGTCAAATAAATCAAACGGAGACATCTGGGTTAACAGATGTAGACAAGTTATCCCTAAACTATAGAGATCCGTTTTAGCATTAATTTCCCCTTGCAGTTGTTCCGGTGCCGCATATTCTGGGGAACCTTGAAGGGTTGTTGGGAAATTTTGTTGCGGATAAATTCCAGCAAAATCAACTAAAATAAACGGTTTTGCAGGAGGAATAAAAACTGAACGACGGATAATATTTTCAGGTTTAATATCCCCATGTACCATTCCCTTTTCATGAATGAATTGAAGCAAGGGCAGAATTTCACTCAGGATATACCAAATTTGCAATTCCTGAAACACGCCTTCTTGTTCAAGTTCTTCAGCTAAATTTCGCCCTGAAATATAGTCCTGTACAATATAACCACAATCTTTTTCTTCAAAGGACGCTAACAGGTCTGGGAGGGCGGGATGTTGGCTAATGGGGTCTAATTTTCGGGTATAAACACGGAACTCAACACGGGCATCCGGTTGGGATGGGGGATAAAGACATTGCTTAATCACGCATCGAGGTTGAGACGGTTTATCTTCATCAACGGCTAAAAATGTTCGGTTCCATTGACTTTGACCTAAAATTCGGATAGCACGATAGCGGTCTTTGAGGCGCAATTGTGAGCCACAACTCTGACACAAAAGGGCGTGAGTCGGGTTTTGAGGCTTCTGACATTGGGGGTTGATGCAGTAACTCATAACCGGAATTTTTTAGTATATTTTTTCTATGATACGTCTTTCCTAAACTTTAGTCTGATTCAGGGAAGGCGATCGCTAATTCTTAAATAAACGCAACATCTTTGAGATAATTTTCTATCATTGGGAGGATGACGACATCCAGTGTTAAACTGTTCAGCATTTAAACTTTATCAAAATGGAGTCAGAAGATCCACAGGGAAAGTCCGTGATTTTTTCTGGGTTCTTTTCCAAGATTAACTGAATTAATCCTAACTGATTTTAACCTATGGCTTTCATTCGTATTGTTCCCAGTTGGCAACTCTCTGAACATCAAATTACGCCAGAGTCCGTATTTCTCAACCGTCGTCGCTTTATGAAAAGCTTAATTGGGGCGGGCTTAACAGCAACTCTTTTACCTTTAACCGGATGTCAATCTTCTTCAACGGGTAAAAATCAGGATAATTTTTCAACTCAAGTGATCTCAAATTTTGCTCAAAATCCAAATTTTGCTGATGTTAATCGTCCGATAACGGCCGAAGATTTAGCCACCAAATATAATAACTTTTATGAGTATGGCGGTTCCAAATCAATTTGGCAAGCAGCCCAAGCGTTACCGTTAGAGGATTGGAAAATAGAGGTTTCAGGATTAGTCAAAAATCCGACAACATACACTTTAGATGATCTTCAGAAAAAATTCCCCTTGGAAGAACGAATTTATCGCTTTCGTTGTGTCGAAGCTTGGGCGATGGTGGTTCCTTGGTTAGGGTTTCCAATGCAAAAATTAATGGCGGCGGTTGAACCCACTTCTGAGGCAAAATTTGTGCGGTTTACGTCTTTTTATGATCCTAAAATTACCACTGGCCCTGGATTTTGGGCTAATGGTTATCCTTGGCCCTATACAGAAGGATTAAGGATTGAAGAAATGGCAAATGAGTTAGCGTTTTTTGCCATTGGAATGTATGGAAAAACCCTTCCTAAACAAAATGGTGCACCGTTACGGATGGTGACTCCTTGGAAATATGGATTTAAGGGAGCGAAATCAATTGTTAAAATTGAATTTGTTAAAAACAGACCTGCCACATTTTGGAATACATTAGTTCCTGATGAATATGGTTTTGAAGCCAATGTAAACCCAAATAAACCCCACCCTCGATGGTCACAAGCGACGGAACGAATTGTCAGTAATAGTCCTAGTTTTTCTTGGGAAAAACAGCCGACTTTACTGTATAATGGGTATGAGGAATATGTGGGTAATCTTTATTCTTAAATTGATGGTTTGAGGGGAGCTACGGGATAAAAAGTTGGGTGTTGGGCGGTAGCAAATCAGAGAGGCTAAAGCCCAACAACATCACCCGCTAAAAGTTGAGAAATTCTTAATTTTGTTTCAAATGTCCACAATATTGTTTTAAACAGCTTTGTAACAATTGAGCATCAAAAATAATCGGGACAAAGTGAATACTTTTGACTTCTCGGAAATAAAATAAAATCGGTACAGGAGTCCAAAAAATTTCCCAGTTCATCCAATCTTGATAAGGAAACCGACGGATGAGTTTACCCGAACGATAAACATCTAAATCCGTTGGGGTAAATTGTAGACGAATGAGGGCGGTTTGGATGAAGAGAAATAAGGCAAAAAACGCAAGTGCTAAACTTCCCCATCTTTGAATGAAAAATAGGGGAAATGCAGTAATCATCAGCACGATTGGAATAATATAATTGGGTGGTAATTCAATCGTATTAGCGGTTTGGGTTGTAGGTGTTGGAGTCATGGGTTCAACTTGATTCGGAAAACTTTAAACTAATATTACCAAATTTATACCCAGAAAGAGGAAATTGGGGTTCGTACAGTTATCCATATTCTTTCCCATTGCCCATTCCGCCCTGATAACTGATAACTGATAACTGATAACTGAATTAACCCATAACAGCACTTCCCATGCCTTGAAACATAATCCAAGATAGGAAAAAATCAAGGATAAAAATCGATAATAAAGCCGTAACAACAGCCGTTGTTGTGGATTGACCTACTCCTTTTGCTCCCCCAGTTGTCGTTAATCCCCAACTCGTCCCAATAATGGCAATAGTCGCCCCAAATACTAACCCTTTGACTAACCCACTACAAACATCCCAAACTTGAATAAAATTTCGGACTGAATCTAAAAAAGCCGTTGGAGAAATATTGTACATACTGTTAGCAATTAATAACCCTCCGGCTAATCCCGTAATTAAGCAAATAATCGTTAAAATCGGTAACATTGAACAACAAGCAATCACACGGGGAATGACTAAATAATCTACCGGGTCAGTTTTCAACATATAAAGGGCGTCAATTTGTTCTGTGACCCGCATCGTGCCAATTTCTGCTGCAAAAGCTGAACAAACCCGTCCCGCAACAATCACGGCCGTTAATACCGGGCTGAGTTCCCGCGCTAAGGACAGAGCTAGAACTCCCCCCACAATATTAACAGCACCTAACGCGACGAATTCTCGTGCAACTTGAATGGTGAACACCATCCCCACAAAACTCGCTGTTAAGAGGGCAATCATTAAGGATTCTGGGCCAACAGTGACCATTTGTTCCAAAGTGTTACGACGGTGAATTTTACCCTGAAGTAAATGCACCACCACTTGTCCGGCCAATAACAGGGCGGAAATAAATCGTTGTAGCCAAAGTTCAAAGCTGGAACGAGTGTTAGAATTGCTCAAGGGAATAACAACTGTATAAAGTTCAATCAATAACTAGAAATATACAAATCTTCAACAAGATTTATAAAGCAGAAAGTTTAATTTTTTTGACTTTATATTTAAGATTTCTCACAGATTCGATTAAAACGCGCGATCGCTCTTATCTTAGAAATTAGCAAGTTAGATTGACAGTGATACCCAATCCAACAAAGGTCAATGATACTAGCATCCAAATATAAGATATAAGATCCTCCTAGGGATAGATTTATGAGTATTTTCCCTCATCTGATTCGTTCTTTGCTTCTGGCGATTACGTTTAGTTTCATCGCCCCTGTATTATTAATCGCGATGGGATTAATTACTTGTGTCTTCATGAGTCACCTTCCTTTGATGCAAAGCTTAGGGGAGTTTGGCTGTAAGCAAATGCTCAAATTTCTTGCCACCTTTGGCAGTGGACATCCTGTGCAGGGATGTTTAGTCATTGCCCTAACCTGTAGTTTGGTCGGAGGGTTATTTGATACCTATGCTTGTTGCCAAAACTTACGGAGCAATTAAAAAGCTATTATAAAATCAAATGGTAATCCGGGGAAAATTAGGCTAAACAAATATTATAACCCGGATTCAAATCGCTAATTGAGTTTAGTTTATAAATCTCTACAGTTCTACCGGATTTTTTTCCCTAAATTGTTAAGAAATGAAAAGAAGATTTGGATTTCATTATAACCCTTGGTAATATATACTGTGGAAAGTCGATAGCAATGGTAATATCAGTTTAGTCAAAAATTTTGGAGATTTTTTAATTGAAGAATGGGAAGTTATTGATAATACCTTGTATTTTCAAGCCTCAAAAACTGACCCTGATACCTATACATCAACGGCTCAGTTGTGGAAAACAGACGGCACGGATATCGGTACAATATTAGTCAAAGAATTTCCCAACTCGGATTGGCTAATCACCTACAACGGTACTGGATTAGAAGTCATCAATAATACCCTTTATTTTCCATTAACTGATCCCAATTATGGTACAGAATTATGGATGAGTGATGGTACAGAAACAGGTACAATCATGGTAGCAGATATTAACCCCGGACAAGCCAGTTCTGATGCTTCGATTCCGGTTGATGTTAATGGTACACTTTATCTCCTCGCTGATGATGGCATACACGGGAATGAATTATGGAAATTAACCCCTACTGGGAGTAACTTAATTCCACAAGATGAATTAAGAAATAATGCTAAGGCGTTGGCGATGAGTCATCTGAATTCTATGTCTGAATTAATCAGCACTGCTAATCCAACCCCAACTTTTTCTAATGTCTTTGAAACCCCTTCTAACTTAGGGTTGATTTAAGCTAACCTGTTAATGACAATCAGTTCTCATTCTGTTCAAAATTCGTTTACTATTTTGAGAGGAACTTTTGTTTTTAATTTAGGTTAAATTTGTTCAATGGCAGATATTGTTGATATTGCTGTAGGTGCTGGTTCATTTACAACCTTAGTGGCTGCTGTTCAAGCCGCAGGTTTAGTGGACGCCTTAAAAAGTCCTGGCCCGTTTACGGTTTTTGCACCCAATGATGATGCGTTTGCTAAACTTCCCACAGGAACCGTACAAACCTTAGTTCAAAATCCCCCCCAGTTAGCCAGAATTTTAAAATTTCACGTCGTTTCGGGGAAACTTTCAAAAGCTGATTTAGAAAAATTGGGTTCTGTCACGTCTTTAGAAGGTTCACCCATTCCCATTAACTGTTCCGATGGGTTTGAAGTGAAAAATGCAACGGTTCTCGCCCCCGATATTGAAGCCGATAATGGCATTATTCACGTCATTGATACGGTAATTTTAATGGGTTAATTTTAGGTTCTAATTAGCCAATCAATAACCCGTAGGGGTGGGGTTTTCCCACCCATCCCAAGAGTATTAACTCAATTACCGAGACTATTAATAATTCATCAAGGAGAATAAAATTTGATTGGGTTTAAAAAACAAACAGCGATTGAATTGTTTGCTGGAATTGGAGGTTTTCGTTTAGGGTTAGAAGCCAGCAAAATTCAAACGATTTGGGCGAATGATATTAATGAATTGTGTTGTCAAGTTTGTGAGAGTAATTTTGGTCAAAATTCTATTGTATTAGGAGATATCCAAAGTATCAATTTAGCGGATATTCCTGACCATGATTTATTAACCGCAGGATTTCCCTGTCAACCCTTTAGTGCGGCGGGTAAAAAATTAGGAATTCGAGATCAATTTCGCGGAACCCTATTTGAAAAAATTGTAGAAATTATAGATACTAAAAAACCTCACTATTTTTTGTTGGAGAATGTTAAACGTATTTTAACAATGGAACAGGGACACCATTTTAAAGTGATTTTAAATGCTTTAGCTTCTCTCAATTATTTGATTGAATGGCGCATTATTAGCCCTATTAATTTTGGGATTCCTCAAAACCGTGAGCGTATTTTTATTTTTGGATCTCGCTGTAAATCGGATTTTAACCCTATAAATTTAGAAGATCATTTAATTTTTTTAAATCAAAGCGAGACTGAATACTTAAATTTTGATTTCGAGAATTTTGAAAAATATTTATATCCTATTTTAGATTCCCCGATTAAAAATTATCCTTGGGGAATTGCTTACCAAAATAAAATGTATAGTCAATCTCTCCCATTATTTCCTGATATCTATCCCCCTACGCGATTAAAAAATATTCTTCAATCTGAATCAGAAGTTGAGCCTCAATTTGATTTTACCACAGATACTTTAGAACGGATTAAAAGCAGTAAAGCAGTTAATCGCTATTGTAATGGTGTGGAAATTTTATATAACCAAGACGGAGGTGCAAGGTTAGGATATACTATTTTTGGTGTTAATGGAGTTGCTTCTACTTTGACCGCATCTACTTCCAGACATTATGAACGATATCAAATTGGTAATAAATTTAGACGATTAACGCCGATAGAATATGCACGTTTAATGGGTTTTCCTGATAATTGGTGTCGAGTTGCTAAAATTTATGATCAATACGCTTTATTTGGAAATGCTGTTGTTCCCATTTGTATTGAATGGATTTGTCAAAGAATTGGGCAAAAAAATATAACAATTCCAACTAAAAAATATAAACAATTAACTATATTTACTTATTCTTAGTGTCTTAGTGCCTTTGTGGTTTATTCAAAAATTCCCCCTAACTCATTATTGAGGGTGTAGAAAATTTAATGGGATAACCATTAAGTGACTCATTCTACACCCTAAATTCTAATTAACGATAATCAGAGCGTTGAATATCTCTTAACCGTGCTTCAGGACGTTTAAATCGATCTAATTGAGCTTCAAAAAATTGACGATTTGCCATCAAATGTTTAGGATTTTGATCATCTAAAGGATACAGTAAAGCCGTGCGTAACGCTTGAATTACCGCAGAAGTAACACAATACATTGAGCGTTGGAAACTATTCGCTAACTGAATCAACATATCATCCTCACCTCGACAATATTTTTGGTAATATTCGACTAAATAAGGAGGCAAGAAATGTAACATATCTTGCATTAATAAGGTTGGGGGAATTCCTGCTGTCCCAACGGGGAAAATATCAGCATAAAGAATGCCATAATGGAAGTCTTTTTGATCCTCTGGAACTTGTTTTGCTTGCGCGTTATAAGATTTTGTTCCTCGGAAGGGAGACGTCCGATAAAACACCGCTTCAACATAGGGTAATGCCGCTTCATATAACCACATAAACCCTTTAGATTTGGGGATAATTTCATAACATTCCCCATCAATATAAACATGATGATAAATGGGACGACCTGCGATCGCAAAAATCCCATTAACCAGAAAATTCATCGCTTCAGGAACACTGGTAATTTTGCCTTCATCATAGAGATCACTCATTTCAAAAAACACAGGAGCCATGACTTCCCAAAACAGTCCTAAATTGCTATAATAGGACATCATTCTCACCTGTTCGATGAATAAATCTGGGAAGAGTTTATACAATCCCATCATCATCGGATTTTTCTTAAAATAAGCTTTAATTGCTTTATCTGCGTTAGCTTTATATTCATCGGTATCTAAATAAGGATCAAATAATCCCCCCATATCTCGATGCCAAAACATCGCCTGCATACAAGCTTCGGCAAATTCCATATTAACCCGATCATGCCATAAATGATGTAATAATTTAGGCATTTTTTTCGTTTCACCCGTTTCCATAAAAGCTAATAATTCCGGGTGTGCTGTTGCTTCTCCTCGCCATATTCTTAAATCAGCATCATCTCCCGCATAATGATTATGCAGGTCTAAATAGTCTTTAGGAATGAAATATTTTAAAAAGGGTAAAGGATTTAAAAAAACTTGTTCAGCAATATAGAGTAAATCCCGCCAATAAAAATCCATCGGGACGGCATAAGCTTTATAAATCCCGATAATTTGCATTAAATTTTCGGGGGTATCGGGTAACATTGCCCCCCCCGCTTCTAAACGATGAATAATCTCCGAAAATTCATGGGCTGAGGGGGGTAATTTGGTTTGAGATAAGGTTGCTGTTGTCATAATTTTTTCTTGGTTTTAATTGGGGTTAAGGGGAGAGACAGAAACCGGGTTTCTTAACAAAAAATCCTGATTTTATCTGAAAATTAAAGCTAGAAACCCGGTTTCTAGGGGGTTATTGTTTAATTGCAATTTCGGTAGGCACAGGGTTATTTAAGGCAACAACCATCGACTGTGCAGTGGGTTCCATCCATCGGAATAACCAAGTGGGTTGAATACCGAGAACAAAAATTAAAGCAGCTAAAATTAAGGCTGGGGCTTGTTCAGATAAGCTAACTTTAGGATAATAAGCCAAGCTATTATCGAGTTTTCCAAAACAGGTACGGTTGAGGAGAATGACAAAATAAACCGCAGTTAAACCAGAGGCAATAATACACAATAAACTGTGAATGGGGAAGACGGCAAATGTTCCTTGGAAGACCGGAAACTCAGCAACAAATCCAACTAAACCGGGGATACCAGCGCTCGCCATTCCTGCCATAATTAACAGGGAACTGGTGAGGGGTAAACCGCGAACGGGGTTCATTAAACCATTGAGAATATTTAAGTCACGGGTTCCAACTTTCTCTTCCACAACGCCGACTAATTGAAATAGAATTGCCAGGATTAAACCGTGAGCAATCATTTGAGCAATTGCCCCAATTAAACTCAGTTCATTAGCTGCTGCTGCGGCAACTAAAATATAACCCATGTGACCAATTGAACTATAAGCCACCATGCGTTTAATATCCTGTTGAGCAATAGCCGTTAACGCGCCATATAAAACACTAATTACCCCAATGGTTGCCAGTCCAGGGCTGACAATATGCCAAGCTTCAGGAAACAGTTGTAAACCAAATCGAATTAAACCATAGGCTCCTAATTTTGCTAGAATTCCGCCTAATAAAATTGTGACTGGGGGAGAAGATTCAACATAGGCATCGGGCAACCAAGTATGCAGGGGAACTAGGGGAATTTTGATGCCAAATCCTAACAGTAAAACCGTGAGTAAAATTAACTGAGTATTTAATGCAAAGTTCTGGGTTTGAATGGCAGAATAATCAAAACTTCCGGCTTCACTGAGCCAAGCCATCCCTAAAAATGCAGCTAAAATCAGAATGCCTGAAAGGGCGGTATAAATCAGAAACTTCATCCCCGCATAGGCGCGTTTTTCACTGCCCCAAATGCTAATTAAAAGGTATACGGGAATTAGTTCGAGTTCATAAAATAGAACAAACAGCAGTAAATTTTCGGATAAGAAGGCTCCAGCTATGCCTGCATTGACTAACAAAATCATGGAGTAATAAAAACGAGGGCGGTGAATATTTCCATGACTGCTGGCAATGACAATTAAGGTTAATAAACCATTTAATCCGATTAAGGGAAAGGATAAACCATCTATGCCTAAACTGTAGGATAATCCTAATTGCGGAATCCAATTCAAATATTCTTGTAGCTGAAAATTTGGATTGGTTAAATCAAAATCAAAGGCAAGTTTTACTGTCCAAACTAAAATGATACTGGTAATAACTAAGGCAATGGAACGAACTTGCTGGGTTGAAAGTTGTTTAGGCAATAGTCCTATTAACAGGACTCCTAAAACGGGAATAATAATTAAAGCACTCAACATAAGCTTAGGGTATGAGGATGAGGGGTAATCTCAGCAATATTCAAGTTAACCCAAAAGTAGGTTTTAAATGCAGATTCCAAACTTTGTTTATCATAACTTACCGAGTTGAAAAAAAGTAAAATGATCAGTTTTAAAGTTTGGATAATAGCAATAGAAATGATTTATCAGAAGCCGAGTTCTTCGGGAAATATCATTTCTATTGCCAGAACGGGTTTAGGTAATCAGTTTAACTTTTCCAGTTTCTAATTCATAAAATCCCCCAACAACTTTTAATTTATCATTGGCAATTAATTGAGTCATAACCGGAGAAGACTTTAACTTTGTGATTTGGAGTTTAACATTGGCAGTAACCGCTTCTTCCCACGTTGGTTTGCCTTTAATGGAAGGTTTAATGGCATCAATAATACTGCCAATCTGACCGGGAACAGAATTTCCGTCCAGAGTAGCTTTAACGGCTCCACATTTTTGATGACCTAGAATCATAATCGTTTTAATTCCTAATTCTAATGCTCCAAATTCCAAGCTACCCATTTCTTCAGGAGTAACAACATTTCCCGCATTACGAACTACAAAAATATCGCCTAACCCTTGATCAAAAATAATCTCGGCGGGTACTCTGGAGTCAGCACAGCCTAAAATAGCAGCAAAAGGTTTTTGACCTGCGGTAACTTCTTTCATGCGTTCCCGATTTTGGTTAGGATGTTTGGGTTTATTTTCCATAAACCGTTCATTTCCTAACATTAAGGTTTCTAAGGCTTTTTCTGGGGTGATTTCTGGGGGTTCACAACTCGAAGTTTCAGCGACAATTTTCTTTTTTTCTCGGTCTAAAACTTTTGTTGTGACTCCAGCCGTTAATAAGGCTGTTCCCACAATGCAAACTCCATATTGTAATAAATCACGGCGGGTATAATTGGGTTTATCGTAATCTGGGGCCATGTTGTCCTCCCTGGTTATGATATTGAAACTGTTCAAAAAGCAAGTTTATCTTTGATGCAATGGAATTAATTATAAACTTGCTTGAGACAGGTTTATGCAACCACTTTTACCATTCCCGTATCCAGGTTATAGTAACCTCCGACTATTTTTAATTTAGCCTCTTTGATTAATTGGGAAATAACCGGAGAAGCTTGTAAACGACTGATTCCTAATTTGACATTAGAAATGATGCTTTCTTCTAAGGTTTGATTCATCTTAATAGCAGGTTTAATCGCGTCTAAAATACTGCCAATTTTACCCGGAACGGCATTCCCATCAATGGTGGCTTGCACGGCTCCACAATTTTTATGTCCAATCACCATTAGGACTTTTGCTCCTAACACTAATGTGCCAAATTCCAAGCTGCCAATTTCTTCAGGTGTAGCAATATTTCCCGCATTACGAACTACGAATAAATCTCCAAAACCTTGATCAAAAATAATCTCTGAAGGAACTCTTGAATCTGCACAACTGAGAATAGCAGCAAAGGGGGTTTGTCCTTGGGCAACTTCTTGAATTCGTCCCATACTTTGATTGGGATTTTTGCGTTTATTTTCGATAAACCGCTTATTTCCTTCTAACAGTTGGTTTAGGGCTTCATCAGGGCTCATGTGATTACCCGCTATTGCAGGTTTCTCTTTTAACCAATTAGCTTTTGTTCCTAAACCGACGGTTAAAGCAGCAGTTCCCGCAGCAACAGCCCCAAATTTTAATAAATTCCGGCGAGAGACGTTGAGATTGTTTTCAATTCCGCGCATAATTTCCTCACACTTAATTCAAGGTTAAAACAGTCAGCAAAAGAATGCTGTTTTTAAAACAGATTTAGGGAAAAGAACCCTAATAATAAGGTGACTCCCACAATAATTGTCAGGGCATAAAATTGGGTTTGGCCAGAAACGTTATATTTCAAACTTTGTCCACTAAAAACCGTTACAAGTCCCACTAAATTTACAAAGCCATCCACGATATAGCGGTCAACCCAATACATGAGATTAGAGATTAATCCGACTACAAAAATAATCGTGACTCGATACAGTTTTGCCGTGTAAAAATCGTAAGCAAAAAAGTCTTGTAATGCTTGGGAGGGAAGTTTAACCGGTTTCGGCCAATTGTTATTGAGATAAATTAACCCACTAAGCCCACATCCGACCAAAGTTGAAGCAGTTAATAATCCAGCAACGGTGAGATTAATATGTTCTCCTTGGGGTAACAAATTCCACTGTTTTAATAATAAGGGAATATGTAAACAAAATCCCGCTAAAATTGTCATGGGTAATACCATTGCCCATAACACTTCCGGGGAACGGGTGGTCATTTGTTTGGGTTTTCCGGCAAAAATCAATCCAAATTCACGAGTTAAACTAAAAGCCGTTAAACCATTGACTAAAAATAGACAAAATGCAATGGCGGGTTGAGTATTCCAAAGGGTTTCTGCTAACTCTAAGATTGTCCAAAATCCCCCAAAGGGAGGAACTGCAATTAACGCCGTCATTCCCACTAAAAAACACAATCCTGAAATCGGACGTCGTGACCATAACCCGCCATATTGAGTTAAATCTTGGGTGACATTATTACTAATAATTCCCCCAGTGGTCATGACTAATAAAGCCATGGGAAAAGCATAAGTTAATAACAGAGAAAGAGCCGCTTGAGTTTGCCCAGTTCCGACTGCAATAAAGGTGATACCCATATAGGCACTCACGGAATAGGAAAGGGCGCGTTTAATATCAATTTGAGCAATGGCAATACAACTCGCACCAACGGCCGTTGCTAACCCAATTAATACCATCGTTGACATTACAACAGGAGACAAAGCTAAAACGGGTTGCATTTTAACTAATACCCAAGCCCCGGATGCAACGACAACAGAATTGCGTAAAATTGTACTGGGAAGGGGGCCTTCCATGGCTTCATCTAACCATAAATGCAGGGGAAATTGAGCGCATTTTCCCAGGGGACCAGCGAGTAATGCTAACCCTAATAAGGTGGCAACTTTAGGGTCAATTTGGGCGGTTTGTGACCATTGAGCTAATTCTGTAAAATCCCAAGTTCCAGCGAGAGGAAATAGGGCGACTACTCCCATTAATAGGAATAAATCTCCGACCCGTTTGGTTAAAAAAGCATCTCTCGCCCCGGTTACGACTAAGGGTTGGTTAAACCATAACCCGACTAATAAATAGGTTCCTAGGGTGAGAATTTCCAAAATAATGTAACTGTAGAAGAGGGAATTACACAACACTAATCCACATAATCCCGCTTCAAATAAAGCTAATAGAGAATAAAATCTCGCCCATCCCCAGTCCATTTCCATGTAACCAACGGCGTAAATTTGGGCTAATAAATTTAACCCAGTGATGACTAAGGTGGCGCCAATGGTGACAACGGAAATTTCTAGGGGAATCGATAAATTGAGGTCAACGACGCTAAACCAAGGAATGATTAACGCTTGGGGAGGATGACCCCAAATTTCTGTGAGGGCGACTAACCCATGTACAAAGGCGAGTAAGGAGGTAATGATATTGACATATCCAGCCGGACGGGGGCCAGTGCGTCGAATAATAGACGGAAACCAGAGGGTGGATAATAATGCTCCGATTAATGGGTAGCACGGTATCCACCAAATGGTCTTGAGAAAAAAATCAGCCATTGGTGTGACCTATTGATCAGTTTGCAAAAAGATTGAAAATGGAGTAAACCCTTACTCCTGGGGTTTTGTAGCTTTTTGGAGTTTTATCGACCCCGGAAGACTACATAGATTTTTTACTGTTGAATACAAACATACCATAGATATTAGTATATGGATAGTCCCAAAGGCATATCAATATAAAAGATATTTCTCATCTTATTAATCAAGTTTGATTATATAAGCACAAATACTTAACAAAGCATCTTTTTTAGAAGCCAGAAATGAATCATCAGTTTGATAGGAAGAGAGTCAAGAAATAATACAAAATAGTAGCTTTTGGTCAGGTTGTATTAAAATATTTTTTGTATTTTTGTAGATAAAAAGTCAAGATAACAATGAAGTTATATTACATTCCAACAACAAGAGCCGTGCGTCCCCGTTGGATATTAGAAGAACTCGGAATATCCTATGAATTAGTTTATGTGACGATGGCAATGACTCAGGAGCCAGGGTATGAAAAATTGCATCCCCATCGAAAAGTTCCTGTATTAGTGGATGGCGATATCATCATGTTTGAATCCGCCGCCATTTGTGCCTATTTAGCCGATAAGTTTCCTGAAAAAGAATTAGCACCCAGCCCAACTTCTGACGCTCGTAGTTATTACTATCAATGGCTATTTTATGCTTCTTTAACTTTAGAAGCACCTGTTGAACAATTTATGTTTAATGTTTTACCGAATTTACCTGAAAAACTTCTACCTCAAAAAGAAAAAACAAAAGTTTCGGCTGAAGAAGCCTTAATTTGGTTTAATAAAGTTGCCCAACCTCTGACTGTTTTTAGGGTTAATAATTCTGGAGTTTGTATATAACTCGAAGGTTGAGGGACAAAAATCAAACGTTCTGAGTAGAAATAAGCCCAAGCCCCAACAGCGACATAGATAATTATCAGAGAACGGATCATTCGTTTTAGGGAAAACTCACCAATAACAAAGCGTTTGATCAAAGTCTGGCGGTTCATGGCAATCTTTAAGGGGCAAACCTGTTTTGATTCTAATTTTGTAGTTTAATAGGTTTGGTAAACAATTAGTAGAGTTAATCGATTGTGAGGAATGACTATGGCAGACTATCCTGACGACCTCAGATATACAGATAGCCATGAATACGTCAGACTTGAGGGTGAAATCGCCACCATTGGTATTACGAGCTTTGCTGTGAGGCAACTCGGAGATATCGTGTTTGTGGAATTACCAGATACAGGCACGAAGATTGAGCAAGAAGAAATATTTGGAACCGTTGAGTCTGTAAAAGCTGTAGAAACATTGATAGCGCCGCTCAGTGGGACAGTGATTGAATACAATACAGCCGTTGTAGATGACCCTGAAATTGTATCAGATGATCCCTATGGAGAAGGATGGTTTATCAAGGTTCAAGTCGATAATCTGACTGATTTAGATGATACCTTATCCCGAAATCAATATCTAAGCTTAATTGAAGGAGTTTAACAGAGGGTTTGAGGTTTTAGGTGTGTTCAAAGTCTTGATGAAAAATAGAATTCAAAAGAATCTATGTTGAATTTATCCTCCCTATCGGTTCCTGAAAATATCACGTTTGAGCAAGCCATTGAAATTACTCAAACCTTACTCGATAAAATTGAAGAAAAACAGTTATTTGAGGCTGAAATTGAAACGGTAATCGTTCAGTTGGTGACAACTCAAAATGGTGCAAGGGGATTTTTTGTCACCTATTTAACTGATCCTCGCCCCTTCTGTAATCAACCTACAGACGCTGTGATCCAAGCTCTACAAAAATCACCTGAAATTGTATCAGAATTACTGGTGAAAAATATAGCAATGTCGGCAGCAATGGCTGTATATCATCGTCGGCATAATAACACCGAAATGGAGAGCAGTTCTCAACGAGTTTCTCAACGGTCTTCTGATTTAATTCAACGGTTGAATTTTCCCCAGTTGCGATCGCGGGTTCAACAACTTTTTGATAGTGCGAAAACCGGAGAAGGAACCTATCAAGAGTTTTTAGATCGTTGGGGATATGATACAGAACAACAAGATGCGATCGCGGAAGTCTTGCAACCTTTATTATAAACTGTTTAAGAACGAGATAACCTCACCTTATTTAACCCGCCCTCAAATCGATATGACTCTAACACAATCCCTTAAAACCCTAGGCTGTTTAGGAGATGTTACCCTAGAAGCCAATCATGCTCGTTTGAAAGGATGGATCACCTCTATTCAAGGCAAACCCATAGACCAGTTTAAATTGATGATCGGGAATCAAGAAATTACTGAATTTAAACTTGAAAGAAATCTCCCTAGTCCCGATGTTCAAAAGCTGTTTCCGACCTTACCCAATTCTGATCAAGCTCGATTTTTTATTTATGTCCCTTTAGACAAAATTGCACCCAATCAATTTAATACTTTAGTACAATTAATTCCTATTGTCAACGGAGAAGCGGGAGAAATTTTATTTAATTTATTAGAATCAACCCTTCCCGTTCCTGAAAAAGAAGATCGCTTAGGCGTGGGTGGAAGTTTTAAATTTGTGGCTTGTGATTTCTTAGGTCATTTTGTCAATAAAGCGCAATTAAAACCCCACGAATCGATTTTAGATGCGGGATGTGGAGTCGGACGCATGGCTTATTCTCTCAGCTATTATTTAGATGATACCGCCCGTTATGAAGGGTTTGATATTGTGGAAAAATGGATTAACTGGAGTCAATCTGTTATTCATGAACATCGACCGAATTTTAACTTTCAATGGGCAAATATTTATAATAAGCGCTATAATACAGAAGGAACAATTAAAGTAGAAGACTATTCTTTTCCCTATGGGAATGAACAATTTGATTTTGTTTTACTAACCTCTGTCTTTACCCATTTATATGCGAATGCAGTTCAAAATTATCTGCAAGAAGTTTATCGTGTTCTTAAACCCGGAGGACGGTGTTTATGTACATTCTTTTTATTAAATGAAGAATCAGAAGCGTTAATAAAAGCCGGAAAAAGTTCTCAAAACTTAATCCATGAAATAGAAGGTTCTTTTTGTTCAGATTTAGACATTCCTGAAGCATCAATGGGTCATCGGGAATCTTCTGTTATGCAGTGGATTGAAGCATTAGGATTTACCGTTTCAGCTAAATATAATGGCTTATGGTGTGGAAGAAATTTTGGAACTAACTACCAAGATATGTTAATTCTAAAAAAACCGTAGTAAGCCGTAGTAAGCCCTTCAGGGCTTTCTTTCCTCCTTTCTTTCTTCCCCCCTCAATCATCCCAATCTTTCCCATAATCCTTAACCGGATATTGAACCCAAGCATCCCGTAACCATTGGCGACCATAATCTTCCAGATACCAATGAATACTACTTTCTTTCCAATCATAAGGAGATTGAACATAATCATGTTTAACAGGATTAAAATGGAGATAATTTAAAATTTGATAATAATGTTGATCATTGCGAACCATCCGGTCTGAAAAACGATACCAAATCTTCCGTTTTTTAACTTGATCTTCTAAGTTCCAGTAGCGAGAAGTTCTCCCATGAATCGTATTAAATAAACGGCTGAGTTCTGCAAATTTATCAACATAGACCAATAAATGATAATGATTGGGAAGAATAACCCAAGCCCGAATATCAAAACCCGTATTAATAAACTGTTCAAAAATTAAATTTAATAATTCTTGACGACGATATGGCGTTGAAATATAAGGTTGATGTTCATAACAAGCAACGGTTAATAAATAAAAAGCTTCAATCTGAATGGGATGGGGAGGTGAGTGAGGCGGAAATCCTTTCGCTAACCGTTGTTTAACCAGTTCTTTTCGTTGTTCAGGTGTAAGTTTGCGATATTCGTACATCAAAAAGTAGTAAGCCCTTCAGGGCTTCCTCCTATATTTTAAGGTTTTAGGGAATTCAGCCCTGAAGGACATCAAAAAGTAGTAAGCCCTTTAGGGCTTCCTCCTATATTTTAAGGTTTTAGGGAATTCAGCCCTGAAGGGCTTACTACTATTATTTTAAGCCCTGAAGGGCTTACTACTATTATTTTAAGCCCTGAAGGGCTTACTACTATTATTTTAAGCCCTGAAGGGCTTACTACAAATAGATAGGCGGGAAAAAAATGAGGATAAATTTTCATCGGGGGTTGTAGCCCCAACACCGTAACACGCTCGTTTTCGCCAAGCAATAATCGGTAAATGTCCTAGGGGTGCATTCAAGGTAAAATTTAATTCCTCATAATAACTCCAACTGTCTCCCACTCGCCAACCGACTTGCTCACAAAATTTTGTATAATCTCCGTCTAAATCATAGAAAATTTGCCATTGACAAGTTAAACTAAATAATCCATGACTATAATAATCCCAAAGCCAGTTTAAAGTGTTTAAATCCGTACAAGGAAACTGTTCAATATCTTCAACTCTTAACCATTTTTCGGCTTCCCGTTCTCCCATATATAAAATTAATTGCCAAGTATATTCATCTGCTGTTTTCCAATCTCCCTTTGCTAATAATTCAATCAGAGAACTATAATCTATTCCAACTTCTGATAAGGGAAAAATAGAAGTGATATTAGAATCAAAATCCGTAACAGAGGGGAAGGTTTGATTGAGAGATAATTCAGAATTTAACGGTTTTAAATAGTGTAAAATCCAATCTAACAAATTTTGTAAATGTTGTCGTTCTAGCGTCGCTTGTTGCAGTTGAAGTTCCAAACTTTCTAAGCGAGGTAAAATATCAGCAAAAGTTAATCTTTTTTTTGACGATGAACGAGGTTTTTGTTGATAAAGGTTAAGAGTTTGTAAGCGTTTCCATGTTTTTTTTGCCCAATCTAAACGCTTTTGTTCCTGTTCTAAATCTCGATTAAATTGTAAATCCCATCCACAGACTAAACAAGCTTCGGGAATTGGTTTTTCATAGGGGGAGTTACAGACGGGACATTGAAAGCTCATGAAATCAATCCGGTAAAGTTGGTGGTATGTTAACATTTCATACAATCTGCACTCCACCGTCGCGACTTTACGCCCTCTGTTTCCTGTCTTTTCATCACAATATTGTATGATTGAACTATGCGGGGTAATCTTTAGGGAATGTCAGGGCAAGCCAGTTAAAAGAAACGATAAATTATACCTCTTTTGAAGCGGTTCGTTGTCCACTCCCATCTTTAAGTTATGTATCAAAGGCAATCCATTGTGCAGTTTGCCTATCCATTGGGGGACAATAAATGATTAACAAGTCTGACTTAACCACTGTTTTAATTATTGATAATCACTCCATAGACCTCCAGGCTGTATTAAATTTATTGAGCCGAGAAGAGGTTAATTTATTGTTGCTAAATCCACTGGAAGTAGATCTAAATCAAGTAGAATTTTCTCTCCCTGACTTAATTTTAATTGCAGTTGATAAGCTGGATGAAAAACAATTGTGCTTTTGTGAACAGTTAAATATATCCCCTGTAACTCAACATATTCCTATCATTTGGATTACAGAAAATCCCGATAAAGAATCTTTTAAAAAAGGATTGAGTTTAGGAATTATTGATTATTTCTCTCCAGGTTTAGAAAAAGATGAGTTATTCCTAAAACTAAAAAGCTATTGTAAGATGGCTCACGAGCGAAAAGCTATTTTAAACACCTCTAAATTATTACAAGAAAAATTAGACAATCAAACGCAGGAGAATCGGGAGTTAAAAGAAATTAATAATAAATTAGAGGTAAAAGTTGAATGGTATTGTCAAGAATTGGCTCAAGCGCAGGATAAATTAAAACAAGAAATTACAGAATCCCAAAAAAACAAAACAGCTTTAGAAGAATCTTTAAGCCAAATTAAAGTTATTCAAAATCAATTAGTAAATAGCGAAAAAATGTCAGCATTAGGGCAAATGTTAGCCGGAATTGCCCATGAAATTAATAATCCGGTTAATTTTATTTATGGAAATTTAGCGTATGTTCAAGAATATATTGATGATATTTTAAAGATTTTTGAACTGTATCAACACTATTATCCGCAACCTAATCCTACCATTCAAGCAGAAGCGGAAGCCGTGGAATTAGATTTTATTTTGGAAGATTTACCCAAAATGTTAGAATCGATGCAAGTGGGAGCAGAACGTATTCGAGAAATTGTTTTAAGTTTACGCAGTTTTGCCCGTCAGGATGGAGCAAAAATGAAAGCGATTAATCTTCATGAAGGAATTGATAACACTTTAATGATTTTACAAAATCGTTTAAAATCTAAACCGGATCATCCTGCCATTTGCGTGATTAAAGAATATAGTCCTGCTTTGCCTTTAGTCGAATGTTACGGGGGAGAAATGAATCAAGTTTTTATGAATATTCTAGCCAATGCCATTGATGCCATTGAAGAAAATAGTCAACACAAAAGTTTAGAAGAACTTAAAGTTAATCCGAATAAAATTTTGATTAAAACCGATATTATTAATGATCATAATATTTCGATTATCATTCGAGATAATGCCGGGGGAATGGCAGAGGATATGATTCATCATTTATTTGAACCTTTCTTTACTACAAAACCCGTTGGTAAAGGCACAGGAATTGGTTTATCGATTAGTCAACATATTGTAGTAGAAAAACATAACGGAAGTTTACGCTGTATTTCCACCCCAGGAGAAGGAACAGAATTTATTATAGAAATTCCCATCACTCAGGAACTGCCAACTCCCAAGAATATAGCCGGGAATACAGAGGAAAAAAGTTCACGATTTCGGTTTGAGCATCAGTCTTTGTCTTAAGGATTCTAACAACCGCTAAGAAATAAAAATTTTAAAACTAAATTAAAAGGATTAAACATGAATAATCATCTTAAAAATTATAAATTTTTGCCCAAAATGCGATTAATTTTATTGACATTTTCTTTGATTTATGCTGGAAATATTCAAAAAGCGATCGCCCAAATCATACCCGATCAAACCTTACCCCAAAATACCCTTGTCACCCCCGATGGTAATATCATGAAGATTGAAGGGGGAACCCAAAACGGCATCAATTTATTTCATAGTTTCCAAGAGTTTTCTATACCCGAAGGCAGTGCAGCCTTTTTCAATAATTCCCTTGATATTCAAAATATTATTAGTCGCGTCACCGGACATAATATTTCTAACATCCAAGGTTTAATTCAAACCAATGGAACCGCCAATTTATTCTTAATTAATCCCAATGGAATTTTATTCGGCCCTAACGCCCAACTCAATATTGGGGGTTCCTTTACAGCCAGTACCGCCAATAGTATTATTTTTGATAATGGCAGTGAATTTAGCGCCATAAATCCCGTAGCACCGCCTTTATTAACCGTTAATGTTCCCATTGGGTTACAGATGGGAAATCAACCGGGTTCTATCACCAATCAATCCCAAGGCTTAGGCATTGGAATAGATGGAAAAGCAGCCAATACAGGATTACAAGTACAACCCGGTCAGACTATTCGTTTAATTGGTGGAGATGTCATTTTAAATCAAGGAAATCTGACTGCTTTTGGGGGTAAAATAGAATTAGCCGCCTTAAAAAATGGCACTTGGTCTTTACAACCTGCAAATTATGTCTTTACCTCCCCTGATTTTCAATTAGGTTCAATTCGACTCTTCCGCCAAAGTCAAATTGATAGCAGTGGAGCCGGAGGAGGGTTAATTGTCCTGCAAGGGCGAGACGTTGCTTTAACCGATGGTTCCCGCATTCTTTCTAATACCTATGATTCTCTCAATGGAGGCGGCATTAACATTCAAGCCGAACAATTCCGCTTAGATAATCGTGCCTTTATCTCCTCATCAACCCTCGCTACAGGCAATGCAGGTGATATTAATATTACTGCTAAAAATTCCATTGATTTAGTCGGAACTCGCCCTCAATTTTTTTTACAACAATTAGTATCAGAAAAGTTCAATCCCCAAAGCCTTGCTGATGGTATTTTTAGCCTGAGTTTGGGCACAGGTACGGCTGGAACAGTTACCCTCGATACTGCCCAATTGCAAATCATGAATGGGGCCGGAATTTTAACACCCACTTTGGGCAGTGGGTCAGGCGGAAATATTACCTTGTTAGCCTCTCGGTTCGCTGATATTACCCAAGGTTCACTGGTGATTACCGGAACTGTGAGTACGGGAAACGCCGGAGAGATTAATATTTTTACTCCCCAATTACGCCTATTACAAGATTCCCATATTGTTACCAGTCCAGGGCTCTCTGGGGCTGGTAAAGGAGGAGATCTTAACCTCAATGCCGATACCGTAGAAGTTCGGGGTGTGAGTGCTGGTGTCGTCGTCCCGACGGGATTATTTACCGCTACCTTGGGAACCGGAAGCGCTGGAGATCTCACCGTTAACGCTCGTCAACTTACCGTTGCAGAGGGGGCGCAAGTCTCTGCGTCGGCGGCGGGTGCTGGGAAAGGGGGCAATTTAACCGTAAATGCGGAGTCCGTACAACTGCGGGGAGTGTCGGAGGATGGACGGTTTTTGAGTGGGTTATTAACTTCTTCTTCCCTGTTAACCGTCGAGGGACAAAAAGGCACAGCCGCCGCCGGGGATTTAACCGTTAATACCCAACGGTTAGTGGTACAGGATGGCGCCCAAATTTCCGCAGCCACCGGAGGAGAAGGGTCGGCCGGAAATTTAACCTTAAATGCTACGGAATCTATTGATGTCGTTGGGTTTGCCACTAATATTGATCAATCCGTTGAATCGGTTTCCTTTGGAACCATTGGCGATGGCATTGTACCGAGTTCCATTGAATCAAATACCAGTGGGGCGGGAAGTGCGGGGGATTTGCGGATTAATACCGGACGGTTAACGGTGCGAAATGGAGCGGAAATTGGGGTGCGAGGAACCAATGCAGGGGCGGCGGGTAACTTAGAAATTCAAGCGGGTAAGATTCTATTGGATAATGAAGGAACCATTAGTGCTGCAACAGTTGCGGGTACGGGGGGAAATATTCGCGCCACAGCGCAAAGCGTTGAATTGCGGCGAGATAGTCAAATTACCACTAATGCTGGAAACGCTGACGGGGGAAATATTACCCTGGGGACTTCCGATTTAGTCGCGTTAGAAAATAGTGATATTACGGCGAATGCGGAAGCGGGAAAAGGCGGACAGGTGATTATTAATGCTCAAGGGGTTTTCGGGACACAATTTCGAGAATTCCAAACCCCCCAAAGTGATATTACCGCCACCAGTGAGTTAGGGGCCGAGTTTAGCGGGGCGGTGGAAATTAGTAGTCCAGAAGTTGACCCTAGTGCGGGGTTAGTGGAGTTACCGACCAATTTAGTAGACCCCACCACCTTAATTGCAACCCGATGTTCGGGAAATGAGGGGAATCAATTTGTGATTACCGGACGGGGGGGTTTACCTCCGAGTCCCAATGATGCGTTAACCTCTGAACCGACTGTCATGAATTGGATTAATCTCGTAGAGACGCGCCTGGGCGAAGCTATGCCGAAGGCTATTGGCGCGTCTCTACAGGGCTCTGGCACATCTCTACGGGGAACTGTAAAAACCACCCCTAACCCCCCAATTCAAGAAGCCCAAGGATGGATTGTCAGGGCGGATGGGGTGATAGAATTAGTCACCAATCCCCCCCAAGGACGGACATTGCCTACAGGTGTGTTACCGCCTCAGTGTTCGACATTATCGACAACGGTAAGGTGATCACAAAGGTACTCCCCTCTCCAATTTGAGACGTGCACAACAGTTGACCTTGATGTTTTTCTACCACAATTTGATAACTAATCGCTAATCCCATCCCGGTTCCTTGACCGACGGGTTTTGTCGTAAAAAAGGGTTCAAAAATTCGATTTTTCACGGTTTCAGACATTCCCAAACCATTATCGGAAATCTGAATTTGTACCCAGGTTTTGTGTTCGGAGTCAATCAGGGTTTCAGTCTGAATTAAAATTTGAGGAGGCGTTGAGGTTCGGACTTTGCAAAACTCGTTTTCTTGAACCGAGCTTAACGCATCAATGGCATTGATTAAAATATTCATAAACACTTGATTGAGTTGACCCGCATAACAGTTAATTAAGGGAATATTGCCATAATTTTTAATGACTTTAATTTCCGGGCGAGAAGATTGTGCCTTGAGACGATGTTTTAAAATCATCAAGGTATTATCAATATTTTCATGCAAATCAACCGTTTTGACATCGGCTTCATCTAACCGAGAAAATGAACGTAACGATTGAACAATATCCGCAATTCGTTGACTACCAACCCGCATCGAATCAAAGATTTTCTGGAGGTCAGATTTCAGAAATTCTAAATCTAAATCATCGATTTCAGCTTGAATTTCTGGGATAGGTTGAGGATAATAAGTTTGATACAGGGAAATTAAATTGAGTAAACTATTGGTATATTCTTTAGCATAAGTAATATTTCCAAAAATAAAACTAACGGGATTATTAATTTCATGGGCAATTCCCGCAACGAGTTGTCCTAAACTAGACATTTTTTCACTTTGTAATAATTGAGTTTGGGTTTGTTTTAATTGCGTTAAAGCCGTTTCTAATGCGGTAGCTTTTTCTTGTAATTCGAGTTGAGACTGTTGTAAATCATAGGTATCTTGTTCGATTTTTTCTGCCATTTGATCAAAAGCATAAGAAATTTTTGCTAATTCATCAGATCCGGGTAAACGACTGCGATCGCTTAAATTTCCATGAGCTAAATTTTGACTGACTAAGACTAACCGCGAGACTCGTTTCGTTAAACTCAATTCAAAAAATAACCAAACTAACAAACAAACGCCTAAGACTACAGCATTCATTTTTAGAGATCGATTTAAAGCATCTTGATAAGCGACTTTTTTGAGTTGAGTTAGGTCATAAATCGATAAAAAAGTTCCAAATCTTGATCGCAATTCATTCGGCTTAGGAGGCAGTATAACGGGAGTAATCAATTTTAACGATTGTCGATTATCCGACCAAATCTTTTGTTGTATTTGGGTTTGTTGAACCTGTTTAATCTGGGGGTAAAGATAAGCTAAATCAGTATCTTTTATAGCTTGTTTTTGTAAATCGTAGTGAGTGGAAAAGATAATAACATTATTTTCATCCAGAAATGCAGATAATTCTAAATTCGGTTGTTCTCCTGTTTCCCCAATAATGATTTTTGCCCCATCTAAACTGCTAGTATAACTGGTGAATCGGCGTAAAATAAATTCTAATAACTGCACGGTTTTTTCACTATAAAAATCCGCCTGGTGATAAATTTCAGTTTCCTGATATTCATAGGTTTTTTTTACCTCTGTCATGAACCCATATAAACCCAGTCCACTACCCAAAAAGAGTAATAAACTAGGAATAGCGACTCGCAGAGGGATAGTAAAAGCCAAACGTTTCATGGATTAGATTTATAAAATTGAGTCACAAAACGCTGATCCAACAAAGACGAAAATTGGATATCTGAGTTGAGCAGTTTTTTTTCCTGCATTAATTTAGACAAGTTTTGGGACGCCTTCACCAAACTTGGATCAGTTTGGGAGAGGAGTGTTTGATTTTCAACCGGAGTAAAGAATTTTAGGAGTTTCAAAGAAGATAAAAATTCTTTCGGTGTAATTCCCACCCGTTCTGCCATGATTTGAGCAGCACTCTCTGGTTGTTGTTTCAGATAATCTAAAGCCATAAACCAACCTCGAATTAACTGTTCTAAATCTTTTGAGTGTGTTTCTATAATATCCTGACGCACCACCAACACATCAACGATTTCACCCGGAATCTTACTACTATCAAATAAAACTTTAGCTCCCGTTGCTATTAACTTAGATCGAACCGGTTCAAAGGTAACAACGGCATCAATTTCACCCTGTTTAAAGGCAGCTTCATGTTCCGAATACCCTAAAGAAACAATTTTAATATCTTGCACTGAAAGCCCCACTTGATCAAGTGCCCGACTTAACAGATAAGCTCCTAATGCTGTATTTTCCACCCCGACTTTTTTTCCTTTAATATCCGATAAGGTATTTAACTGCGGTTTTCCCAGGATAACATCTGCACCATTGGATAAATCAACCAGCAGAATCACCCGAATTTGAGGAAAGGTTTCGGCTAATAGTAATGTTTCATCAAGACTAATTGCTCCTGCTTGTAAATTCCCACTGCGAATGGCGCGATTAATTTCTGTTGTGGAAGGATAATCTACAATTTTAATCGAACTATTTTGATAGTAACCTAACTCCTTGGCTAAATATAAAGGAGCGAACCCCGGCCACTCATTACTCCCGACAAATAGAGGGGTTGTAGGTGGTTGAAAACAACTGGCTAAGATTCCCAAACCCAGACAAAGCACAATCCCGATTAAAAAGAAATAGATTTGCTTTCGAGTTTTTCCCAGGTGAATATTGTGATAATTCATGAATTAATTCCTGTAATAATCATGGATAAGACTCTGAATTAACTGAACTAACTGTCGCAGTTGCACAGGTTTAGGAAGATATTCATTCGCCCCTGCGGCTAAACATTGTTCTCGATCGCCCTGCATAGCTAAAGCTGTTAATGCAATAATGGGAAGGGTTGTGAGTTGAGGATCAAGCCGAATTTGGCGCATCGCTTCTAAACCGTCCATTTCTGGCATAGAAATATCCATCAAAATCACTTGCGGTTGCAGACTCCGAGCTTTTTGAATGGCTTCAATTCCATTAAAGGCTATTTCCACATCAAATCCTTTGGCTTGTAAATAATTGAGTAAGGTATGAATATTATCAGAATTATCTTCAGCCAGTAGAATTAAAGGTCGTTTTAATCCATGAGAAGATATCCCAGAAAAAGGTAAGCGATCTAACGGTTCGCTGGCTGTTAATCGGGGTGTTTCTCTCCACGATACACGAGTCCAAGGTAGTGTCACCGTAAAACAACTTCCCTGTCCTAATTGGCTGTCAATCTTCACCGTACCCCCGTGCATTTCGACGAGTTTTTTAACTAAAACTAATCCTAAACCTGTTCCTTCATAACGTCGAGATAAACGACTATCAATTTGAACAAAAGCTTCAAACAATTGATCTTGATCATCCTGACCAATGCCAATACCATTATCAATCACAGAAAAACTCACCGTTTGTTCATTGAGATCTCCTCGAACTTCCAGTCTCACCCGTCCACCTTCGGGGGTAAATTTTACGGCATTATTGAGTAAATTAATTAACACCTGACGGATTCGTCGTTCATCAACATTGAGGGCTTCTGTTACATCTTCAATTTGATAACTGAGGCGAATATTTTTTTGATGGGCTTGTTGTTTAACAAAGCTTAAACTGTGTTGGCAAAGTTCATTAACGGACACTGGAGAACAGTCTAAGCCTAATTTTCCCGCTTCAATTTTAGAGAGATCGAGAATATCATTAATCAGTTCTAGTAAGTGTTTACCATTGCGGTAAATCATCTCTAAAGCTTGATTTTGTTTATCATTTAATACCCCAAAGGTTCCTTCTTGCAAAACTTCTGACATTCCTAAAATTGAGTTGAGTGGAGTTCGGAGTTCATGACTCATATTAGCTAGAAATTCATCTTTAAGACGGGATGCACGAGCAAGTTGAGCGTTGGCGATCGCTAATTGTTCATTGGTTTGACGCAGTTGAATTTCAGCATTTTTCCGTTGCCGGAGAGCCGCTTGGCGTTCACTAATATCTTGACAAACACAAATATAATCCCCGTCTTCTGTCAACGTTAAGGACACTTCTTGATTAAAAGTTGTGCCATCTTTTCTTAAAGCAATAGTTTCTCCCCGCCAAAATTTTTGTTGGGTTAAAATTGGTAAGATCTGATTTTCAAACCATTCTACGACATCGGGGGTGTAAAGCAGTCGCCAACTTTTCCCTAATAATTCATCAGGATGACGATAACCAAAAAGCTCTAAGTGAGCATTATTAACATAAATATATTTTTCATTTTTGAGAATGGAAATTCCATCAATAGAAGCTTCTACTGCCGCTAATTGACGTTTTAAATTGTTTTCGGCTTGTTTATGTAAACGTTCAGTTCGATCGGCTTCAATAATATTACTACAAGTTGCTAAGAAAGGCTGTAAATAATCAATCAGTTCTTGGTCATACCCTCCGGGTCGATTTGCGATCGCCACCACACCCAATAATTCCTTATGGGTATAAAAGGGTAGACCCAAAAAACTATTTAGAGTCAGATGATTTTTGTCGGGTAAACATTCTGGGTGTCTTGTGTTGCTTAGAATTGAATGATTAATAATAACGGGCTTTCCCGCTAAAATGACGGTACAAAAAAATGCTTTTATATTAAAATATTCAGCTTGTTTTGTCCCCTCCTCAACACAGTTGAACTCTGGGCTGCACATATTAGGAGTCATGGGATGGATTTCTAAATGGGGATTTCCTTGTTTTTTCAGATAATATTCTTCGAGATAACTTTCTCCATTAGAGCCAGAGAATACTTCTGCCATAAACCCATACTGACTTTGGGTTAATGTTAAGATCGAAGAGAGCAAATTTTCCAACAGAAGATAGGAGTCTCCATTGGTAATAAATTGAGCTTGAGCATGGCTAATGGCTTCTAAAATTTGATTACTTTTATATAAATCTAATTCAGTTTGTTTCCGATCAGTTATATTTTGAGCCACCCCTAAAATCTGTTGAACCTTTCCATTTTGATCTCGTTTAAAAATAGTTGCATGGCTAGAAAACCACAGCCATTCCCCATTCTGATGTTGAATTCGATATTCAATATAACTCACCTCTCGATCATTGAGTTTAGCTGTTTTTTGAAGATGTTTGTACACCGCTTTTTGATCATCAGGATGAAAAATCCTTAAGAAAGGATCACCCATTTCTGAGAGGTCTAGGGGGGTATATCCTAAAATGGGAGTTAAGGAGCGACTATTATAAATACTGCGTTTTTCTTCTAAATCATAAATATATAAAATATTCGGACTACTATCGGCAATACTTTCAATAAATTGTTCTCGTTCTCGAATAGTTTTTACTAATTGAGCTTGTTCTAATGCCACACCCACTTGATCGGCAATTTCGCGCATCAATTCAAGTTCAAATTCTGTCCATTGTCGCGGGTAAGTACACTGATGAGCAATCATAAATCCCCACAAATAATGATTTTTTAAAATCGGAACAATCAGTTTTGCTTTAACACACCATTCCCGCAAAAAATTAACTAAACAGGGTGTTACCTCTTGATAGGTTTGATGAATATCAGCAATTGCTTTTACCGTTCCATGATCATACAGTTGTTGATATTCGGGGGGAAAAACTTCTTCAGGAAAATCAACACTCAAAACAGAACGCCATCCGGGTAATACACTTTCTGCGATCGCCCGTCCTGTGCCATTAGAAAACACCCGATAAATTAAGAGGCGATCACACCCTAAAATCTTTTGAACTTCGGTGACAGTGGTTTGTAAAATTTGTTCAATATCTAAAGATTGACGAATTTTTAAAGCGATTTCTGCAAATAAACGAGATTTGCGTTCTTGACGTTCTAATTTAGCGGTTCGATCTCGAATTCGGGTTTCTAATTCTTGATTTAAAATTCTTAATTCTTGTTCGACTTTATGGCGTTCTTCTAGTTCCGTTTGTACCGCTTGATATAATTGAGATTGTTGAATTCCTAGAGAGAGTTGAACGGCAATTTCATCTAATAATTCTAATTCAGTTGGATACCAATTTCGAGGAGAAAAACATTGATGAGCAATTAATAACCCCCAAAGCACAGTTCCGTTTTCTCTATTTTTGTTGGGAATTAAAATGGGAACAACGAGATTTGCTTTAACATCAAATCGCTCTAAAATTTGTTTATGACATTCTGTTATTTCAGCCGTTTCAATATTGTTAATTAAGCTTTTTTTACCTTGAAAGTAAGGTGAAATTTTTCCGGTTTTAAAACAAGTATCTTCTAAATAAATTCCTAAGCTAGGAGTTAAACCTTCAGCAATAGATTCCGCTACAATAGTGCCATTCCATTTCGCATCAAATTGATACACTAAAACCCGATCACAATTGAGAATGGCGCGAATATCAACGACGGCATTATTCAGAATATTAGTTAACTTCAACGATTGACGAATATGGAGTGCCGTTTGGTAAAATAGCCGTTCCCGTTGTACCTGCTGCTGTAATTTCTGTTCTGCTTCTTTGCGTTCACTAATATCAAAACTAATCCCGATTAAGCCGATGGGATTTCCGGCTTGATCTCGAATTAATGTATCAAAAACATGAATAGGTAATAAGCTACCATCTTTGCGGTAAATGGTAAATTCTCCTTCCCAGTATCCTTGATGTTGAACTTCTTTAACAATTTCTTCGGCTAAATTTTTATAATCTACCGGAATAAAAAAATTAATAATATTATTTCCCAGAGCTTCTTCCCTTTTCCACTGATATAACAGTTCAGCATATTGATTCCAATAGATGATTTTACCCTGGAAATCTGTGGCAATAATCGCATTTCTGACTTGATCTAACAAAGAAGCTTGAAAAGCAATTTTAGCTTCTATTAAACTCCGGTTTTTAATCTCACTTTGCAATTTTTGATTGGCAATTCTTAAGGCTTCTGTGCGTTTGTGAATTTTCTCTTCTAGTTTGGTATTTTGACTTTGGAGTAACTTAAGTTTATCCGCTTCTAATTGATTAACTTTCTGCTTTAAAACATCCACCATCTGTAATAAATCAAGGGGGTTAATCGCTTTTAAAATACTGCTGGGCGTAATAATTCCAATCAGTTCACCACGATCGCCTACAATTGGGATTCGATTAATATAGCGTTGCTGCATCAACACATGAGCCCCTAATAAACTATCATGGGGATGGAGGCAAAAAACGGGGCAACTCATGACAACTTGAGCTTCTAAATTCCAATTTAAACCCAAGGCTTGAAACCTGAGAATATCTCCTTCTGTCAATAAACCAACAGGAATATTTAAGGATTCTTCATTACAGATTTTTTCCTCAACTAAAACAATACAACTCACCTGAGCAGCGCTCATTAATTCAGCCAATTCTAATAAAGAAATTGTCGTCGGTGCTTGTACAACATTTTTAGTCATTACCTCTTCAATAATTCTGAGTTTTAATAAATCCGTTGGTTCTAGGGAATGTCTTAGATCTCGATGGGTGAGTAAACCGACCAATTTTCCCTCAGAATCTACTAAAGGTAAATGACGGATTTGATGGTGTTGTAATAAGTTTAAAGTTGCATTCAGATGGGTCAATTTACTTTGTTCGAGAGTAATCACAGGTTGACTCATCACTTCACCAACACTGAAATTTTCAATCTTGATTTTTTGAGCAATCAAGCGAACAATATCTCGATGGGTTAATATTCCCACAGGTCGGTTATTTTCAATCACAATTAAACAGGTGTTCGCGGAATTCAACCCCAAGGAATCAAACGTTAAGGAACAAGTGGTTTGAGATTGGTTGAGGAGGGCGATCGCATCTATTAATCTAGTCTGTGGTTTCACCGTCAGAGGATTGGGAATAATGGCTTTTTGTAGGGGTAAAATAAAAAGGCTATCAGAATCGCTAGACATAGAATTAAGAATTAAGAATTAAGAATTAAGAAGGGAGTGATATTCGGTGTTTAATTCCAAGGTAAAAATTGAGCCTTTGGGTTGATTATCCGTCAAGGAAAGGCAGCCTTGATGAGCATCAATCACCATTTTACAAAAGGCTAATCCTAATCCGGTTTGATTAACGCCTTCAAAACGTTGACCAATCTCATATTTTTGAAAAATACTTTGCTTGAGTTCATCTTTCACCCCCCTTCCCGAATCTCGAATATAAACTTTAACGATATTAGCATCGGGAGGATATTCAACTTCCATTGAAACCCAACTGTTGGTTGGGGAGAATTTAATTGCATTATTGAGTAAATTTTCAAGTACCCGTTTAATTAAATCTGGATCAGCCATGACTAACCGTTTTGCTTCGGGAATAGTAGCGGTTAAGTTGATTTTCTTTTTAATCGTTTGAGCTTCAAATTCATTAACAACCTCTTGAACCATAGCCGAGAGATTTACCAGTTGAGGATTCAGCAGTGCTTTACCAGATTCTAGCTTTGCCATTAACAATAAAGAATTAATCAGGTTGTTTAAATGTTTTCCTGAAATGGCAATTTGCTCGACTTTTTGAGATTGTTTTTCTGTTAAATCCGTGAGGGTCAACAGTTCACAAGCTAATGTAATCGCCACTACTGGATTCCTCAGATCATGAATAACAGCATAGGCCATATCTTCGCGTAATTGCAATAAGTGTTCTAATTTTTGACGGGATTTTTCTAACTCATCGTGCTGTTTTTTGAGTCGCAGCATGGAACGAACTCTGGCTCTAACTTCCAGCGCACTCACTGGTTTTCCAATAAAGTCCTCTGCCCCAGCTTCTAAACATTGTGCTAAAGTTTCTTTAGAATTGAGTGCCGTAATCATAATAATGGGAATCGAATTCCATTCAGGAATTTGTTTGATTTGGCGACAGATATCCATCCCATCACAATCAGGCATCATCACATCTAATAAAATTAAATCGGGTTTCCCCCATTCTAAAAATTTAAACACCTCAAATCCACTGGAGGCATAATGTAATTGATATCCCTCTCGAAATAGAATTCCTTCGAGAACGTCAAAGACATCCGGTTCATCATCCACAATCAGAATAGAGTCCGACTTGATCATGGCTATTTGTTGATTTTCAATAAAAATTCATACGCAATTTGAAGTTTAATCAGGGGAAGATAACTTCTCACCGCTTATTTTTAAGAGATATCTGTATGACCTTGAATTATTCAGACAGTGTGATAAAATTTAGGGGAAAAGATCGATTTTTGTAAAAAATACAGTTATCCCTATTATTAATAATACAGGCATAAGCCAATTTCCCCAACGCACATAGAGAGTTTGAGTCTGATCACGATAAATTATATCAGCATACAGTTCATAAGTATTGTGATGGGAAAGCCAGAGAGTTCTACCATGAGGATCAACAACGGCTGAATATCCTGTATTAGTGGCTCGAATTGTCCAGCGATCATTTTCAATGGCGCGCATCACATCAAGGGCATGATGTTGAGCTAACATGGTTGAGGAATAGTGGGCATCATTGGATGCTGTGATGATGAATTCTCCTCCTTGAGCCGTTTGCTTGCGAAAATGCTCCGCAAATGCAGAATCATAACAAATTCCTACCGTTGCTTGACCGAAAGGGGTTTGAAATGTTTGACCGGGTTTCCCGTGAATTAAAGTGGCTTCTAAGGGAGATAATCGTCGAATAAATTGTCCTAAAATTTCACTAAATGGGATAAACTCTCCTAACGGAACTAAATTGATTTTATCATATTCGCTGATAATTTTCCCGTCCTGATTAATCGAAAATAAACTATTGGTATATCCTTCTTCTTTTAAAGCAAAACTGCCAACTAAAGCCGGAACCTTTTCCTGTAAAATAGCTTGATAAAAAGAACTATTGTGTCGCTGAATGGGGTCAGTCCAAAAAAAAGGTAGGGCTGTTTCGGGAGTTAATACAAGGTCTACGCCTTGATTAGCTAAGGTAATATATCCAGTGGTATAACCCTGTAAAGCTTGCAAAAAGCCTACCGGATTTAATTTAATTTCATTGGGAATATTGCCTTGAATAATTCCTACTTTTAAAGCTTGTTCTGGGTTATTATTCAAAGGACGATTATATAAGATTAACCCCACAATATGAGAACTGATAAAAAATATTAACGCTAAAATTAATAATTTAACGGTTTTTTGATGCTGTTCAAATATTAATCCTTCGGCAATTAATCCATTAACAATTAACAAAATAGCTGTAACTGTTGTAGGGCCAGAAATTTGACCTAAATGTAAAATGATTAAATTTCCGAAACTTTGGGTATAGGATAAAGAAGACCACCATAAGGCCCCAGAACTCCACAAAGATTCTAATCCACACCATAATGCTGTTCCAATTAAAACCCGTGTTAAAGCCAGGGAAATTGCAGAACATTTTTTGAGTAGAGATGCGCCTGGGCGAAGCGATGCCGAAGGCTTTTGGCGCGTCTCTACATCGGATAAAATTAAAAATAATCCTGTCCAAACCATCACTAAAGCTGTTCCCCAAAGGGTAATAAAAGTCCAACAAAATAAAGCAATGGCTAAACTCGCTAACCAGGGAATTCCTAACCAAGTCATGGGGTGAATTCCGGTAATCCAAAATAAAGCAATTCCGTAATAACCAATTCCCCAAACTAACGCGAATATTAACGGGAGTTTTAAACGCTGTAGAGACAATATAGGATAGGTTTCCAGGTTATTTTTAGCCACAATCAAAACATTAACCCAAAGGGGAACTAATGCCACCCAAGCGAACCCCCAAAGTCCCCAAGGTTCTGTGGCTAACCCCATTAAAACCCCACCTATTCCAGTTAATAATAAACCTTTAATCATTTCACGTTGATTCATAAAAATCTTAAGGGGTTCACGCCTTAACAATAACAGGACTTACGCAACTGACACAGCACTCATAGAGTAACTCAGGCAGAGTAAACAGGGAAGAGTTAACTCCACAGAGGATTATAGTCTTTTTGTTCGCTGGGTAATCTGTAGGAGATGAAGAAATGTTAACAGAAGGCGAAAGAAAAGTAATAAAATGTTCATTATTTACCTGCAATCTACTGTAATTATGACAAACTATGTAGGTCAACTGATTGAATTTATCCGTGTACAGACGCGCCATGGCGCGTCTCTACGTCAGTTTACTATCTTTTGGTTGGGACAATCTCTATCAGAAATTGGAAATCGTTTAACAGGATTTGGTTTAGGGATTTGGGTTTATCAAAACACTCACGAAGTTGCAGGATTAAGTTTAGTCATATTTTTCACAACTTTACCCGGTGTATTAATGACTCCCTTTGTGGGTGCATTGGTAGACAGGTGGAATCGCAAATGGACAATTATTTTTAGTGATTTAGCCGCAGCAACTGTGACACTAACCCTTGCTTTTCTTCTATTCACTGATCATCTACAAGTTTGGCATACTTATATTACAGCATTTTTTACATCAGTTTGCGGTTGTTTTCAAATGATTGCTAAGGGTGCCGCTTTACCAATGATGGTGACAAAAGAGCAAATGGGAAGAGCTAATGGACTGATTCATTTTAGCACTGCCGTCGGACAATTAACTGCACCAATTTTAGCAGGTATACTCATTGCTAGTATACAACTTGAAGGCTTGCTAATGGTTGATTTTTCTACCTATCTAGTTGGTTTATTGACTCTCTTAATGATTGAAATTCCCCAACCCGAACCTAGAATTACATCATCTCAGGACATCCAAATCAATACTATTCTTAATGATATTGCCTACGGTTGGGAAATTATTTCTACTAACGCTGTTTTGCCAATTTTACTGGCATTCATGACCATTCATTTTTTTGTAGATGGCATGACAACGGTTTTGATTAATCCCCTAATTTTATCCTTTTCTTCAGCTAAAGTCTTTGGTAGCGTCATGTCAATTGCTGGTTGTGGAATGGTAATTGGTAGCATATTGATGACTATTTGGGGAGGAGGAAAAAAATATATTTCTACTTTGTTTACTTTTGCGGCATTAAATGGTATAGGTTTAATGATTGCGGGACTTAAACCCTCCATTCCTATCATTGCCTTGGGTCTGTTTCTGTCCTTTTTAACCTTACCCATTATTCTCGGTACGAATATGACAATTTGGCAAACTAGCGTCAATTCCAATGTACAAGGACGGGTGATTTCACTGTACAGCACATTTATAGGTTTGGCTTTGGCTTTGGGTAATCTTAGTGCCAGTCCACTAACCGATAAATTGTTAGAACCGATGTTATCAGATGATGGGTTATTAGCTAACAGTATCGGAACTTTAATTGAAACTGGCCAAGGGCGAGGAATTGGATTTTTGCTGGTATTAGCAGGACTGCTCATTTTTACTATAGCAATCATGTTGTACACTTATTTTACTTGGAAAAATCTCAATGAAGAAACAAATGAGACTGAGAAATTAATAGTTCCGGGTAGAGAAATTGTAGAAGATTTATGAACCGAGATTGTCAGCAAAACAGCCAACAAAAAATTAGAGGGCGGCTAGAAAAAATTGAGTTACACTCAACAGTTTTTGGTTTTATCCGCAAGTTATATCTCTATCTGCCTCCTAGTTATAAAAATAACTCTCAACAACGTTATCCTGTGCTTTATATGCACTATGGACAGCACCTGTTTGAACCCAAAAAACCGGATAGTGAATCTTGGCGGGTACATGAAACTATTGAGCAACTACTGGATGCTAATTTAATTGATGAAATTATTGTGGTTGGTATTGGTGCTGCCCCTGCTACTGTAGCATCTGATTATTGGCATTATGCAGCCTTGTATCAAGAGCAACCACTGACAGGTCATCTCTACGAACGCTTTATTGTGCAAGAGGTAAAGCCGTTTATAGATGAAAATTTTAGGACATTGAGCGATCGCTCTGACACGGCCATGATTGGAGCTTGTGCTAGTGCAACTGTCAGTTATAATATCGCCGAACGTCACCCCCATATCTTTGGCAAAGTCGGGATGCTCTCACCTGCTGTCCGTAGTTTTGATACGAATACTTGGTTGTACTCCTGGCCGATGCACAAACCCCAGTTTCAACTCTGGATAGATGTTGGTGATGCGGAAGGAATTTCTACCCATCCAGTTAGAGAATGGGTTGATACAGTGATAGAACAAGGTTGCGTCCCTAATACTGACCTATTTTACTACCTAGAACCCGATGCTGCTCACAATGAAACCTACTGGGGTAAGCGTCTGAAGAATCCATTGTTGCTATTTTTTGGTAACAAAGGTCAACCAATTTCAGTAAAACTACAAGGTGAAGACATTTTAGGGGTAGGCAGCAAACCACTAATAGTTAATCCCATTGTGGAGTATGACACTGGCTTCCAATGTACCGATTTTACGGGTAATTATCAGATTGAGCAACCCCAGATGATTGCTGTGGAGCCGGGAAACCGCCTGATTGGACTTTCCCCTGGTGTAACGAAAGTATCTTTCTCTGATCAAGGGTTAGAAACATCGCGTCGTTACAAAGTTGTCTCCAGTCTCCCTGATCAAGTGCAAGTTCGCCTCCGCGCCCATGTTCTGGGGTCAACCCCAGAAGTTGAACAGATATATTTTGGCAGATTGTCCTTACAGCGCGTGAGTGCAACTATCTATGAAGGCAAATATACCTTGCCACGGGATTTTACCTTAGCAGATGTTTTTAGCTGTGGGATGGGTAACTTTGAGCGACAAAAGGACGGTTCACCGATGCCACTGCGGTTATTACAACCCCGGGAAGATACAGAACTAGAATATAAAATTGAACGCTGGTCTAAGTTTTAGCTGGCAATTATAAGATTTCACTCCTAGAAGAAAAAAATGATATGGATCAAATCACCCTTGCATCAGAACTCAGGCTGGAAGTTCCTCCTTATTACCAGTGTCACTACCCGTTAGTCGATTTGCATCTGCGCCAGATTACGGGTCAAAGTATACTCAGTTTATTAGCTAATTCCGAGTTTTGGGGTGTTCCTGTCTTTAGTGTGGAAACCGATGATTTAGTGCCGAATCCCGTCATCATTAGTAGGGAAAAGCTGTTTAAAGAGGAAATGGACTTATTTGAGTTAAATCTCACCCGTGCATCTTCTTTTGAGGAAGGACTAGCTCAAATTAGCACCCGTATCCAACACAATGAACCTGTAATCATCACAGGAACGACCTACGAACTGCCCTATAGTCCAGATTTCCACAATCCCAATTATCTCAAACCACCCGCCACTTCTGCTTTAGGTGGTGCTTTTCAGATTGCTGATCACTATATATCTGTGATGGGATTAGGATCTGAGGAAGTTTTAGTTTATGACCCCATACCCAACAAATTTGTTGGTACTATTTCCCTGGAAGCATTCGCAAAATTTTGGCGGGGTAATGTCCAGTTTGAGGTTTTTACTCAAGCTAGAGGCTTTTCTATGCTGGTCAGTTACGGTATTATCAACGTGACATTCGCTGCAAATTATCAAAATGAAAAGCTAGATCAACTAGCAATTAATATTCTCAATCGTGTGAATAGTGGCTTTTTGGCAGGACGAACAAGAAGTAGACCGGGTAGGATTTATTTGTCAGGGGTGGCTTTAAGTAATTATATCTATGAAACTTTTAGTTCTTATTACTCCCAGACAGGAGAAATACCCCAATCTCTGGGAAAATGCCTGTTTGATATGCGTTGGAGTCGCTATTATCTGCGGGATTTGCTGCAAAATCTAAAGCAAGAATTTAATTTCCCTCTTACAGAAATTTGTCATGAGATGCTGGAGGTGATTGAATTATGGGAAGAGGTTTATAAAACATTTCTGACACTTATACGGAAAAAGTCTGCGGTTGATCAAACCAAAGTCCAGAAGTTTATAGATTTCCTGGCGCAGGTGATTCAGAAAGAGCAAGACTTTCACCGTCAGATTCAAACTTGGTTAAGCCAAACAAAAGCGGGGTTAAATAGTGTATGAAAGAACGATCCGAGCTTCATAACAAGGTTCGGGATATTGTCCTAGCTTGTATTGAAGAAGTAATTGCCCAAGGTTGGGGTCGCATTCAGATTGAACAAGGTGAGGCGGCTAATATTCTAGCGGGGGGCGGGTTTATTGATTCATTAGGACTGACTTCATTATTGGTAGCGATCGAACAGGATATTGAGGCAGAATTGGGATTCACAATTAATTTAACGAGCACAATTACTGAAATTACACCCAGTAGCACCCATCCACTGGCTACTGTAGGCACACTCACTAATTACATTGTTAATCATATTGATAATATTACTGTTTCTGGGGTTGTTTAATGGCTATTGAATTTCTGCTAGACAGATTTGAGCAAACTAAAGATGCGGAAGCATTGATTTGGCGCGATCGCTCACTGCTTTATAGTGAACTGAATAAACTGGTGAAATTTTGGCAGGAACGTATACACAAAGAGTTAATTCCTCAAGGTGCAGTTGTCACTTTGGAAGCAGATTTTTCACCTAATGCGGTGGCTTTGTTATTAGCTTTACTCCAGCATAATTGTATAGTAGCTGTTTTAACAGCCGAGATGAAAACCAGTCGGGCTGAGTTGCGTCAGATTGCAGAAGTAGAATGGATCATCAAGATAGATCCAGAAGATGATGTGAGCCTGGAAAAAACAGGAACTCAAGCGACCCATGAGTTTTTGTGTCAACTGCGCGATCGCCAACATCCAGGACTGATCATTTTCACCTCTGGTTCTACAGGTAAGAGTAAAGCCGCTATTCATGATTTTGCTCTTATGCAAGAGAAGTTTCAAACCCTCAGACCTGCTCAGAGGACATTGTTATTTTTACTATTTGATCATATTGGCGGTATTAATACTCTGTTGCATATTCTAGCAAATGGGGGATGTGCGGTTATACCCTTAGATCACTCTTGCGAAACAGTAGCATCTGCGATCGCCCAATATCGAGTACAGGTATTACCCACTTCACCGACCTTTCTCACGCTCCTACTTCTGAGTGGTGTTCACCAGCGATATGACCTGAGTTCCTTAGAAATTATTACCTATGGTACAGAAGTCATGCCAGAAAGCGTTCTTAGCAGCTTAAACCAACTTTTTCCTCAAATCCGCTTTCATCAAACCTACGGACTTACAGAACTGGGGATCATGCGTTCAAAATCCCGATCATCTGATTCTTTATGGTTTAAGGTGGGTGGGGAAGGATATGAAACCCGCATTGTTAACGGAATGCTGGAAATTAAAGCCAAAAGCGCTATGCTGGGCTACTTGAACGCTCCCGCACCTTTTACTCCAGATGGTTGGTATATGACAGGGGATGTGGTGGAAATTGACGGGGAGTGGATCAAGATTCTCGGACGTAAATCGGAAATAATTAACGTCGGAGGTCAAAAGGTTTATCCGGCTGAAGTAGAGAGTATTTTACAAGCTATGGAAGGGGTAGCGGAGGTTTCAGTTAAAGGTGAAGCAAATCCCATTACTGGTAATATAGTGACCGCAAAGGTGCGCCTGACAACCGATGAATCTTTGCGTAACTTTCGCATCAGATTACGCGCTTTTTGTCAAGACAAATTAGAGTCTTATAAAATTCCTGTGCGGGTAACACTGGTACAGGAAAGATTGCATAGCGATCGCTTCAAAAAAAGCCATTAGTTTCTTCCTAAAAAACTACAAATTAACAAATTAATAACTGTGGTAATTGAAATGAAAGAATACAAGTATTGGCCAACAGGAGACATCATTAGAGTTGTTGCCACTTTTGCAGTTTTGTTTATCCATGTTACTCAATATTCAATCAGAAATTCAACCTCACTAGATATAGCTTGGTGGTCGTTAAATATAGGACAAAGCCTATCTATTTGGGCAGTTCCCGCATTTATTATGTTGAGTGGTGCTTTGTTACTCTCTCCCCAATCTTTTGATGAAACGCCTATCGTTTTTTATAAAAAACGCCTCTTAAAAATCGGAATACCTCTGTTATTTTGGGGTATTCTATATTTCTTCCTGGAAAAAAGATGGAATCCTGATATATCTTTTGAACATCTGATAAATGATGCCTGGATTGGTGCCATATCTTGGCATTTATATTTTTTATTTGCCATTCTGGGTTTATATATCATAACTCCTTGGCTGAGATTAATCATCAATCAAATGGAGACTAAGCAGGCAGAGTTAATTTGGATAATTATGATTTTTGGGGTTACCACTTGTGTTGATAGTTATATTCACATCTTTGGACTTTGGAAATGGCATATAACTTTTCGCTGGGTATCCTATTTAGGATATTATCTCATGGGTCGATATATAGTTTACCTAGCAATTGATGATGTGGCACTTTTCAAAATTTTCACGGTTTTGGGGTTGTTTTCTAACATTATTGGTAGATATTTGGAAATGGTATTTAAAGACGGAAATATTGCTTATTACTACAACAATATGTATTCAAGTACAACAGTAATATTATTATCAATTGGAATTTTAGGATTAATTATTTTCTTTACAAAAGAAATTAATGAAAATTCAAAAATAGTTAAATATTGTCGTTTATTAGCACCCAGCACTTTTGGCATATATTTAGTCCATGTATTGATTATTCAAGAGTTACACTATAGCTTTCATATTCAATATCCCCAGAATATATTTATGGCTTTACTCTATAGTTTGATTTTGCTGGGATTGAGTTTATTGTTAGTGTATTTAATGGGTTTTATTCCCTGGATTCGTTCTGTTGTCAGTTGTAATACACAAAAAATATTAGAGGATAATCAAATCAACATATTTAGTCTCAAAAAATATTTATTTTATAAAGAAATTGCCTAGAAAATTAATATATTTAAAGGAGTGTATTTTGGTTGTTTATATAAAAAACAGTATTTCTCTAAATTAACAAAAATAAAAATTAAAAAATACACAGGCTACTCTGCTGTAATATATCCTTTATCATCCTTCACCGACCTACCACCTTTAACTCATAGGAATGCTATATGCGCTATTTTGAGGAATACTGCGAAGTCCATTTAGACCCCAGCATTGCGCCCTATAATTGGGTATTTAGAAGTCACGAAAAAATCTGTATTAGATTTGGTGTTCACCGATCTAAACATCCCGATTATGGTCAAATAGTCTATGAGTTAAATGATGGTCAAGGATATTGTGATGTAGAGCGCATCAGAACAAAAACGGAGAGTGTGAGCGAAAATGGCTTCCAGATGTTTTCTGTTATTCTCCCACCTGTTAGTAATGGGGGAGGATATCAATATAGATTAGGCTATGTGGATACTGATGGAATTGAACATACAAGTGAGCGATCGCAATTTTTGTTAGTCTGCGATGAAGCACCACGTTCAATGACAGAAATTCCCTCTATATTTTTAGGAATTGTCAATCATTATCCTGTATACGGCCCCAAACCATCTGTACCCATGACATCTAGCCCCAAAGATTGGGGTTCTCGTTTATTTTACTCCATTATTATTGATAGATTTGCTCTGAGTAAAGACACAACTCGTACTCCTCTAAGCCCCGTTAAATATGATCCATCTTGCCCCCATTCCAGTCATGGAGGCACAATTCAAGGTATAATTGAGCATTTAGAATACCTCAAGTCATTGGGAGTTAGAGCAATTATTCTTACTCCTGTATACGTTAATGCTCCTGATGGTTATCATGGCTATCATCCCATTCATTTATTGATGGTTGATCCGCGTCTGGGTACAATTCAAACTTTACGAGAACTGGTAAAAAAAGCGCATGAAGCTGATATTGCTGTCATTTTAGACGTAGTAAATAATCACATTGCTGATAGCATTAACTGGGAAGAATATGGCGGCCCACCAGGAGGAGAATTCAAATATGTGCAAGGTGAAGAATCCGCCGTTTTACCTTTTCCGATCGAAGCCAGGAATACATCACTCTTTCACGGGCCAGAATACACCGATATGGTGAATCAAAGATTGTTTGGATTTTTAGAAGACTGGCGCACAGAAACACCTTATGTTCGTGAATTATTAATTCAACACCTAAAATACTGGATTGCCGAAACTGATATTGATGGTTTTCGCTACGATTCTGCACGTCACGTTGGTTTAGACTTTTGGCAACCTTGTGTCGAAGAAATATCAAGATATGCTGGGATTTTCGGAAAAAAAGAATTTCTGCAAATAGCCGAACACGCAGGGAGTACCCACGAACAAGTCATTGAATATAATAATGCCAAATTTTCTGGTTTGATTGACTACCCTACCTATTATATTGTCAAACATTCTTTAGGCAATGGTAATTGGTTGTGGGGTTTGGCAGATTATTTTTGTGGTTTTCTCAAGCCATCACAGTCATATTATGCGGGTTGGCAGAATAATATTATGTTCTTGGATAACCAAGACACCAGTAGAATTTTTCATGAATTTTGGAATCGTACTCACAACCGAGAACAAGCGCGTATCCGTGTACATTTTGCCCTAGCTTGTTTGATATTAGGGCCGCAAATACCTTCTATTTATCAAGGAACAGAACAGGAATTTGATGGTGCATTAGGATGGCATGAAGAAGAAGGTCAAGAAGAATCTATTGGTCATGATTGCTATGTGCGTGAGGATATGTTTGATAATCCTGCTTGCGATTGGAAATTTGGTGTAATTAACCGCAAAATTTTTCACCCCTATAGCAGAAACCACCCGACTTTTTTACTGATTCGACAATTAGCAAAAATTCGATTTCAACACCGGCTTTTTCAAAGTGGAACTCGAACTTTGTTACATTCTAAAAATAATGGTTTATGGTGTGTACTGATTCATGGTATAGCTAACGAACACCCTTTATTTATTGCTTTTAATTTGGGGCCGAATCCATTGTTAGAGGAAGCTTTCAAGATTCCTCATTGGTATGGGGAGTTTTGCGGAGCCGATATATTAATGACTATATCGGGTGGAGTGTTTCATTTAGTAAAAGATGAGATGCGAATTAAACTTTCACCCTTCTCTTTTGTTTTAGGGCGACTCTTACATTAACCAATGCTTTCGCCAAAAGGTTGTAGGGTGGGTGACCACTGATCAATTGATGTTGAGATCCTTGTCTTTCTCGTGTTACCCACCCTACGATTAAAAATCAACCGGATTTATTCTTCTTCTCCCGATTCTTCTGAAGTTGATGAAGTTTCCGCATCTTCTCCAGAGGCTGGAACAATGGCAACCGCCGCAATTGAATCTTCTTCGTATAAGCGCTGAACTCGAACCCCGGTCGCACTTCGAGACTGAAGGGGAATGGCATTCACCACTTGACGAATAATAATTCCACGACTGCTAATTAACATTAACTCCTCAGTTTCATCCACAACTTTTAAGGCAACAACTTCATCTTTTTTAGCATGGGGTTTAAACTTGGTGGCAATAATGCCTTTCCCTGCCCGATTTTGTAAGCGGAATTGAGACACCGGAACCCGTTTTCCATAACCACTGGCGGTGATGACTAAAACGGATAATCCTTGAGCGGTTCCCTCCGTTACAACTTCAGTTTCAGTTTCATTTTCCTCGGTGGTTTCTGTGGCTATTACCATTAATTCTTCATCGGTTTCCGGTTCTTCACCTTCGGCTTCCGCCAGATTAGAAATAATCGCACTGGGCAAAATATCCATGCTAATTAAGGTATCATCTCCTTTCAATTTCATGGATTTAACGCCTCGGGTTGCCCGTCCTAACGGTCGCAATTGTTTATCATTGGCTTTAAAATGAATTGCCATACCATGACGGGAACCAATAATAATTCCATCTTCAACTTTTGCCCGTCTCACCCAGCGTAATTCATCCCCTTCTTCTAAGGAAATGGCAATTAAACCATTAGTCCGAATATTACTAAAGGCGGATAATTGGGTTTTCTTAATAAATCCTCCTTTGGTTAACATCACCAAGTATTCATCATCGCTAAATTCGCTAACGTGAACAATAGAGGTGATCCGTTCTTCCTTGGGAATGGGTAACATTTGAACGATGGGAACTCCTCGCGCGGTGCGGGAAGCAACGGGGATTTGATAGGCTTTGATACTATAAACAACACCCCGTTCACTAAAGAATAAGACAGTATCATGATCGCAACAGGTGATAAAGTGTTGAACTTCATCATCCTCTTTCATTTTGGTGCCTTGTTTACCTTTTGTGGCTCGACTTTGGGCGGCAAAAGTATTCACAGGCATTCGTTTCATATAACCTTGTTCTGTTAACAGAATTAAGGCTTTTTCATTGGCAATTAAATCGGTTTCATCTAACTCCCCTTCGGTATGTTCAATTATAGTCCGCCGAGGGGTATTGAACTTTTGTTTGAGTTCTAGGGCTTCCTGTTCAACAATTTCTAAGATTCGTTCCCTGCGCGCTAAAATATCGTACAAATCAGCAATTTTAATTTGCAGTTCTTGGTGCTCTTGGTCAATTTTTTGAGCTTCTAAAGCGGTTAACCGTCGCAATTGCATTTGTAAAATTGCATCGGCTTGTTGTTCAGATAATCCATAGTTGGTCATTAATTCTTGTTTGACGATGGGAATATCAGCCGCATGACGAATTAAGGCAATAATGGCATCTAAATTGTCTAAAGCAATTAATAACCCCTGTAAAAGATGATCTCGTTCTTGGGCTTTCCTGAGTTCATATTCCGTGCGTCTGCGAATCGTTTGTTCGCGGAATTGGAGGAATACTTCTAAGAAGCGTTTGAGGTTAAGAATTTCCGGGCGGCTATTGACTAACGCCAACATATTAGCCCCAAAATTGGTTTGTAAGGGCGTTTGTTTGTAGAGGTTATTGAGAACTACACGGGCATAAGCATCCCGTTTGAGTTCAATTACAATCCGCATTCCATCGCGATCGCTTTCATCCCGAATATCAGAAATTCCCTCTAATTTCTTATCATTTACCATTTCCGCAATCCGTTCAATCATCGCGGCTTTATTGGTTTGATAAGGCAATTGAGTAATAATAATCGCATCTCGATCGGGTCTTCCTTTATGTTCGATGGTTTCAATGGTGGCAACCCCACGCATGGTAATCGAACCCCGACCATCGGTATAGGCTTCTTTAATTCCCGATGTCCCTAAAATTTGCGCCCCCGTGGGAAAATCCGGCCCCGGAATATGACGCATTAATTCAGCAATGGTAATCTCAGGATTATGAATTAATGCTACTAAACCATCGACTAATTCCCCTAAATTGTGAGGGGGAATATTGGTTGCCATCCCAACCGCAATTCCTGACGATCCATTTAATAATAATTGGGGAATTCGTGCGGGTAAAACTAACGGTTCTTGTTGAGAACCATCGAAGTTATCGCCAAATTCAACGGTTTCTGCGTCAATATCTCGTAGGAGGGAATCAGTCGTTAAGGCTTGCAAACGACATTCGGTGTACCGCATGGCAGCCGGGGGATCGTTATCAACTGATCCGAAGTTCCCATGACCGTTAATTAACGGCGATCGCATGGAAAAATCCTGCGCCATCCGCACTAAGGCATCATAAACGGCGACATCCCCATGAGGGTGATATTTACCGAGTACCTCCCCCACCACACGGGCACATTTACGGAAGGGTCGATCAGGGGTTAAGCCCAGTTCGTTCATGGCGTATAAAATCCGTCGATGAACGGGTTTCAAACCATCCCGCGCATCTGGCAGTGCCCGCCCTACAATTACGCTCATGGCGTATTCGAGGTAGGATTGCTGCATTTCATTTCTCAGATCCGTCGGGATAATTCTCGACTCAGAGGTACTCATACCTTCAAAAACTCCATTACAATTTAAAATTAGTCACCTTTAACCGAAAATATTAGGAGAAATAAAATCATCTTCGGTATAGGCTCTAAAATCAGTGACTAATGCTTAAAATTATACCATAATTTGCCTTCTTCTTGGGGGTGAAATCTGGGATTAAAATTGACAATAAACTCTTGACAAATGCTAACAGTTATTTATTCTGACAAATTCCTCAACCATAAGACGGGATTATTCCATCCAGAACGGCCAGAACGGTTAACCGCGATTGTAAATGCCCTAAAATCGGTATCTTGGGCCGAGCAGTTAGACTGGAAAGAACCGACTCCGGTGATGGATCGCCAGCAACCCTTGATGAGGTTATTGGAAACGGTACATACCTCTTCCCATATTCAACGAGTTAAAGCGATCGCCGCTCAGGAGGGCGGTTATTTGGATGGAGATACCCCCATTTCGGCTGAAAGTTATGATGTGGCACTGTTGGCGGTGAGTGCCTGGTTGGATGGGGTGGATCAAGTCTTGACAACGGCACATCCGGCTTTTGTTTTAGCGCGTCCCCCCGGACATCACGCCGAAGCTGATCGAGGGATGGGATTTTGCTTATTTTCTAATGCAGCGATCGCCGCTTATTATGCCTTAGAACAACCGGGAATTGAGAAAGTCGCTATCTTAGATTGGGATGTCCATCATGGCAATGGAACTCAAGCGTTAGTGGAAGATGATCCTCGGATCGCTTACTGTTCGTTACATCAATCTCCCTGTTATCCGGGGACGGGATATCCAGAGGAACGTGGCTCTCACAATAATGTGCTGAATCTTCCTATGTCTCCGGGTAGTACCATTGAACTCTACAAACCCGCCTTTCAACATTATATCTTGCCCTTTTTACAACAGGTACAACCGGATTTACTAATTGTAAGTGCGGGATATGATGCCAACCAGGATGATCCCTTAGCCAGTATTTCTCTACAACCACAAGACTACGGACTGTTCACTGAATATTGTTTACAACTCACCTCTAAAATTATCTTTGGACTTGAAGGAGGCTATGATTTGCCCAGTTTATCTCAATCCGTTGTAGAAACCTTGGAAAAGTGCCTTTAAGTTATCAGTTATCAGTTATCAGTTATCAGTTATCAGTTATCAGTTATCAGGGGTTGGACGAGGCTGGATAGTTTGGCAACACAGTTGATCTAAATCACAAAACTTATCGCAGTTAATCACAAATTTACAAAGCTTTCAGTCACTTAATATTCAGAAGAAAAAGTTCATAATTAATTTAGACAAACAATGGACTTTGATCAACCTCTGAGTAACGTATCCCAAGAAAAGGTGATTTATGATGGCATATCGTCCAATACCCCTTGAAGAACTTTTTGGTCAAATTATGTTTTCGAGTGTCGTGACTCGCAGTGATCGTCAACACTTGCGTTCCGCCATTTTAGGTGAGAGTTTGACCGATGATGAAAAGGCGATTATTAACCGATTGCTGTACAATGTTCGTCGGGGGTGGGTGAAGCTAGTAGATCTGTAGTTGATCAGTACCCTGTTTTAATCAAAAATTTTCATCAATAGAGTTTCCGTTACCCAATTTTCCTTTTTATAGATAGATCCTGAAATTGAGCAATTTTCGATACAATATCAGTCGTTAACTTTACGTTCAGGATTAATCCCAACCCTTGCTATCTACATCTTTGCTAGTTGCTCACGGTAGCCGAGATCCTCGTCCCCAACAAGCTTTAAATCTATTGGCAAAACGCTTAGGGGAACGTTCAGGCTTTCCTAATGTTGGAACTGCAACCTTAGAATTAGCACTCCTTCCCCTCCATCAACAGATTCAAGAGTTTGCCCAGTTAAGTCAATCTTGGGGATATTCTCAAATCCAAATTTTACCGTTATTTCTCTCGTCAGGTGTTCATGTTAACGCCGATTTACCCGCAGAAATTGCGATCGCTCAGGAACAACTTGGATCAGAAATTCAACTCAATTTATTACCTTATTTTGGATCTAAAATTAATCGTTTAGCGGCTTTAATCGCCACAAAAATGGCAACGGTTGAGATTGAACATTGGATTTTAATCGCTCATGGTAGTCGCCATCCAGGGGGAAATCAACCCATTGAACAATTAGCAACTCAAATCAAGGCAATTCCCGCCTATTGGTCAGTTTCTTTGAATTTTGAAACTCAAATTAAAGCCTTAATTTTATCGGGAGTTCATCAAATTGGAATTATTTCTTATTTTATGTTTTCCGGTGGCATCAGTGATGCGATCGCCCAATCCCTTCAACCGTTTTCTCAAGAATACCCCACCGTTGAATTTTATTTAATTTCACCGTTAGAAATTGACGATAAGTTAGTTGATTTAATTGAAGATTTATTAAAATAATAAGTTGTAGATTAGGATAGAATATAGCAATCCGCACCTTGGAGATGGGGGTTATAATAATTTATTATTTATAACTAACATGAAACAGCCAGAAGTATTATCCCTGTTCCCTGTTCCCTGTTCCCTGTTCCCTGTTCCCTTAGAATTGCTATAGATTACCCATGAGTCAATTAACCTTGAAAGATTTTACTCCTGACCCCCAACGGTTAGCCGTCTTAGCAGAATGTATCGCTGACTATGGGATTGATGAGGGAAATAGTGAATGGACAAATAATATAATTTCTAAAAAAACCGTTGTTTATGGCAGTGGTGTGATTGCCAAACAAGGTGAAATTGTTGATCATAATGTTGACCCCAAAGAGTTAGAATTATGCCAACAATTAGCAGATCAAGTTTGCCAAATTATGGGAAATATTGATGTGGGGATGGGTTCAGAATCTTCTACCCCCTTTCAACCCTTTTATATTGTGGCTAATATTGATGATCCAATTCCCGAAAAAATAGATATCGAATTGATTCGTTCAAAATTTGCCGGGACAATTTTTCCCCCCGCAACAATAACCGTTGAACCTTTAGAAGAAGCAGGAATCTGGTGGTCAGAAGTCTTAGAAGATGCAGATGGAAGTGAAGAGGAAGAGTATTTACAACCTTGGCGAGAAATGATAGCTTGGTTTCAAACTCAAGATGCTTTTAAAGATACGGTATTTGTTCGCATTGGTGACTATAACGTATTCTATCAAGGTCAATATAATGAAGATGAATTTCCTGAAGATATTGGAGATCAGGGATGTGTTTTTCCCCGGTTTGCAGTGGGTTTAAGTCATCATGGCAGTTTAGCCGGAATCTTTGGGTTTACTGTTCAAACGTAATCAATGTAGTAAGCCCTTCAGGGCTTCCAGTGAGAGCAAATCAACAAACCCCTTAACCTTAAGTTTATTCTGCCCATCTTCTCAATAAATTCGTATAAGTTTTAGAAACCAAATCAAACTCAATAGTTTTCCCATCCTTCGCAAAAATAGAACGACGAGTGGTATCTAAATCAAATAAAATTTCTCGATTTGCAGGGTCACGAACTAAACTTTGAACCCATCCCACAATGGCTAATCTTACCCCTTGCGTAACAGGTTCAACTCGGTGTAACGTTGTAGACGGATAAACAATCATTGAACCCGCTTTCAATTTATAGCTACGTTCTTCATCACTATTTTCAATCACTAATTCTCCACCTGTGTAGGTTTCAGGATCACTTAAAAATAACGTAAACGAAACATCCACACGCCAAAATTCTTGATCTCCCATCAACGCATTATCCGTATGAGTTCCATAGGACATTCCATCTTCGTAGCGACTGGCTAAAACTGAGTGAACAATTTTCGGTAAAACGGCACTTTGAAACAACGCATTTTTTTTCAAAATCGACTGAATTTGTTCCCGCAAAGCTTGAGCTTCCGGCGTTTTCTGATCAAGCTGCTGATTGTTCTTAACCCGTTTGGCGTGCCAACCTGCGGTTGTTTTACCATCAACAAACGTCCCTTGAGTGAGACAATCAATAAAAAAATTTAATTCCTCTGATGTCAAAATATTATCAATCGAGAACAGCATAGGAGATAAAAGCGCAACATTAAATAACCGATAGCTGTTTGCACCTCTGTTTTTCGGCAAGTTTCTATAAAACCAGCTTGACAATGTGCAAATTTGTCAGCTTGACGGTATATTGAAAGACGGCTTAATCTTACCTTAAATTTTGTTGGTGTAGTCAAGGAGTGTCAAAATGCAATCCAAAACAATTCAGTTATTTCTCACAGTCGGTTTAGCTGCTACTTTAGGTGCTTGTGCCCCAGCTGCTCAAGAAGGGGGTACCCCAGCAACTTCACCCGCCCCAGAAGCGACTTCTAGCCCTGCCACTTCACCGAGCCCTGTCACTTCACCGAGCCCTGTCACTTCACCGAGCCCGGAAGCAACTTCTAGCCCGGAAGCAACTTCTAGTCCAGAAGCAACTTCTAGTCCAGAAGCAACTTCTAGTCCAGAAGCAACTTCTAGTCCAGAAGCATCTCCAGAAGGGGGCGAAGGGGGCGAAGGCTAAACCCTTTGGTGAGTAGAGATGTTTGAGAGAACGTCTCTACCCAAACGGTTAATGCCCAGGGGGAAAACTCCCCTCCCGCACTTCCGTACAGAACTCTTGAACGGCTTGGGTAATCGTTTGTTGTAAATTGGCGTATGTTTTGGCAAAGGGGGGTTGCCAGGACGATAATCCCAAAATATCCGAGGTGACTAATACTTGACCATCACAATTAGCCCCCGCCCCAATACCAATGGTGGGTATGGTTAATTGCTGGGTAATTTTTTGGGCTAAATCTGAAGGGATATGTTCTAACACAATTGTAAAGGCTCCGGCTTGCTCTAACGCGATCGCTTCTGAAAGAATGCGTTCTGCTGCATCGGAGGTTTTGCCTTGTTTGCGATAACCCCCAAATTGATGAACGGACTGGGGGGTTAAACCCACATGACCCATGACCGGAATTCCGACTTGGACTAACTGAGTGACTGTTTCTGTCATTGCTGGATATCCCCCCTCCAGTTTAACACCTTGAGCACCTGTTTCTTTGAGAATTCGTCCGGCTGAATGAATGGCTTGTTGAGGACTTTCTTGATAAGTTAAAAAGGGCAAATCAACAACTAATAAAGCTTGTTTCACGCCTCGTCGCACAGCTTTAGCATGATGAATAATTTCATCTAAGGTTAGGGGTAAAGTGGTGTCATATCCTAACCCAACCATTGCCAGAGAATCTCCCACTAAAATAATATCAACTCCGGCTTGATCGAGGAGTTGAGCGATCGCATATTCATAGGCTGTCAATACTGTAATGCGTCGTCCCTGCTGTTTCCATTGACTTAATTGTTGGGTTGTAACTGTCATAATCAGTTATCAGTTATCAGTTATCAGTAATTATATCAAGCATGACATAAATACAGTCGAATCAGACATCCGACCTTTTCTATTGTTTAAAATTTTAACTTTTATTCTTTTAAACCTTAACCTAATTCTAAACTGGTAACTGCAAAAATATTTATCCAATTGATATTGGGTTGCTCACCAGTATACATTCTAACACATTCAAACATGGATTGCATTTGATAACGTTTAACTAAAGAAATTCCTGGGTTATTAATATTGGGAACATCAATATAAATCGAATCTCCCTGAGCATAACAAGCTAAAGCCAGAAACAGCTTTTCTGCTATCTCTTCATTTTCAGCAAATAAAGGCCCAATTCTAAATCCATCTGTTGCTTTTCTAATCACTCCATAACCAACTAAATTCTCCTGATTTAAAATTCCATACCCTTGTCCATGAGGTTGATTAATCCATTTCTCAAGGAAATTAAGACGATCACCAGGAAAATATTGACGATCATAATTACACAGTTGAGCAAAATTAATCGTTTTTAAATCTACTAAATCATTAGCCATTGTTCCTGAAATTATCCCTTGATACCGCAGATGGGAATGAAACGGTTTAAAGCCAAATTTTTGATAAGTTTTAACTTGTTCCAAAACAGCATCTAACGCTGCATTTTGACCCGGAATTAACTTAAAAGCTTCCTGCCAAGTTTTCAAACCATATCCTTGTTGACGATATTCCGGTTTAACAATATAAAGACCAATAAAGTTAAAATTGCTATGATATCGGACAACAGAAATACAACTAATGGGTTGACCGTTTAATTCCCCAATTAAAAATTCACCGGGATCAGCACTATAAAAATTATCAACATCATCAATACCTGGATTCCATCCTTCAGAAGCTGCCCAACTTAAGGCTAATTTTAGATCATCCGGGGTCATTGAACGAACTCTGAAATAATCTTCTATTAGGGTCATTTTTTTCGACTCATTAAAATATTGATCCCCACCTTTCGCAGATAGGGCGCAGATTTACCGATTGATTTTTTGATAATTTAGGTTTAATCTAATTGATTATTAGACTTTCCTAAAATTTGATTGAATAAACTAGAAACTAAAGAAAGAACGATTGAACCAAATAATGCTGCCCAGAAGCTAGAAATTGAAAATCCGGGGGTGAAATAAGCAACTAACGAAATAGAAATAGCATTGACGACGAATAAAAATAAACCTAACGTTAGAATGGTTAAGGGAAGGGTAAAGATCGTAATAATGGGTTTAATAATGGCATTCACTAAAGCCATTACAACCACTCCAACGGCGGCAGCTTGCCAACTGCTAATGGTAAAACCCGGAACAATATAAGCCGTTATTCCAAGTGAAATTGCAGAGATTAGCCAAGTTAGAAAAAAATTTAGCATGGATGTTTCCTAGGAATAAAAATCCAAATGGGGGTGCTTTTGAGGAATTTGTGATCCTCAAGGAAACTTCTGAGGAATAGCTAATTTTACAAGGTAATGGCAAAATTAGGCATTTGAGAAGCTAATATAAGTATAAATCAGTTGATCCTAAAGTGGAGTAATCAATAGATGATTAGACTTTGGCAATCTATCATTTTAACGGTCGTTGTCGTGTTCTTGGCCTTACCCCTGCCCTCCTGGGCTGCAAAAAATCCATCCCATCTGTTTTTCAGTCATAGTTTATTACAAGGACGGGATTTTTCTAATCAGTCTTTACCTGCGGCTGAATTTGCGAATTCTAATATGGAGTTAGCTAAATTTGATCATTCCGATTTAGAAGGAGCTATTTTTAGTAAAGGGATTCTAACAAAAGCCAGCTTAAAACAAGCAAACTTAACCTATGCAATGTTAGACCAAGCTGATTTTACAGAAGCAGATTTAAGTGATGCTGTGTTAGTTGAAGCCTTATTTTTCGGGTCAACCTTTCATCATACAAAAATTATAGGGGCTGATTTTACTGATGCTTTATTAGATCGAGAACAGATTCGACAATTATGTCAGGTTGCCAGTGGCGTTAATCCCACAACAGGAGTTTCAACTCGTGAGTCTTTGGGATGCAGATAAATATGCAATTACTTTGGGAAATATTTCTGAGTGGGATGAGTAATCATGGGGTGATTTTTACTTCCACAACCTAGATTACACTTGTTGTTGATTATATCACAAATAGAGCTATCTATCTGAAACTTTAACTCTGTAAAAAATGCTTATTGAATTAAACTAATTGGGTAGCTTTAATTATCTGATAAGCCATTAATAATTGTGTTAAGGCAAGAAGATAGCTTTGTAGTATTTCTCCCGTTATTTCTACTAAAATTCCTATATTCTGTTAAAGATTACAAGTTTTTCCATTTTCTTCTCTATAATCTTCTGAATTGATTCCAGCAACCTGACTCTCAGGTGTAATTAAAGATTGTAAACTCGCCTTAAAAATACTTCCCTCACTCACTTGACTTTGAACTAATTTTAAATCGCCTCCCATCATTTTACAAAAATGGCGACTAATCGCTAAACCTAATCCTGTGCCCCCATATTTACTCGATGTTGAATTATCCCCTTGAATAAAAGCTTCAAAAACATATTTTTGCTGTTCTTCGGGAATCCCAATTCCTGAATCTTGAACACTAAAATTAATTTGATAATACGGTAAAGGATTATCGGATAAATCCTCGTTTTCAGAATTAAAATCCTTAGAGGAAGGAGTCAGAAGTTCACGAGTTACAGTTAATATAATTTCACCGTGCTGTGTAAATTTAGCCGCATTACTCAGTAAGTTTAATAAAATTTGTTTGACTTTGGTTGAATCCGCATGAATAATTGTTAAAGCCGGATCATAATTCAGCGTTAAAATATTTCCATTTTGACTAACTAAAGGTTTAACAGTTGCAACAACGCTTTCAATTAATTCTTTTAAATCAAAATTTTCTAAATGAAGTTCCATGCGTCCGGCTTCAATTTTAGATAAATCCAAAATATCATTAATTAATGATAATAAATGTTTTCCGGCGGTATTAATCATATCTAAATCACCAATAAATTCCTCATGACCTAAATCTTTCGCATCTTCACTCAGCATTTCGCTGTAGCCTAAAATAGCATTTAAAGGTGTTCTTAATTCATGACTCATATTGGCTAAAAATTGACTTTTAGCGATGTTAGCAGATTCAGCAGAATCTTTCGCTTGTTCTAACTGCTGAGTTTGTTGATCAACTTGTTCAATTAAGTAGTTGACCGAATGAGCTAAAGAATAGATTTCATGAATATTCGTCTGAAAAGGAACCCGAAGTTGATAATTAGACTCCTGTGCAACTTGTTCTGCCACTTGCTGGGTCACACTTAAGGGTTGAGTAATCGAACGGGTCGTTTTAATCGCTGTAATAATAGAAATTAAAACCGATAACAAAGCACTAATAATAATAATTAAATTTTCTAGCTTTCGAGCTTTTTTGATCACAAGTTCGCTCATATCTTCTTGAATCTGAGCTTTTTTTAACCAGTCTGTCAATTGATTATTCAGCGTTTCTAAGGTTTGAATGGTTTGTTGATTAGAGATAGAGTTAAAGGACTGATAAATCGCCTTGGTTTTAGAATCCGGGGATAAGGTCGGTAAAATAGATTTTAAAGTTTCAATCCTTTTAATATAGGTTTTTAAACTGTTTTTATAGGTTTTAAAGAAGGATTTTATTTCTAGGGGTGTAGCCACTGACCAACTGGGTTCTTGATCAATAAACTTTTCAATTTGCCCAACAAGCTGTTCTATTTCAGCTAGATTTTGATGGATATTTTTTTGATGATGATTCCAAGTTTTAGGGTTATCTGCTGAAGAGATTAAGTGATAACTCTGCAATTGGATCTTGAGAACCGTTGTATTAAAGTTACTGAATAATTGTGCTTGTTGATGAGCATCCGATAATTGATGATAAGTCTGTTTTTGGTAAACATCCGCCAGCAATAATCCTGTAATTGAACCCATAAAACCAATAGAAATGGCTAAAAAATAGCCATAACTAATCTTTTGATAAATAAACCAGCGATGCTCTGACGGGTTCTGGTGTCGAAAAGGATTATATTTATCGATATAACCCTTGAAAGAATGGGTTCTAACTCTGTGAGTACCTTGGTGTGTTGTAGTGGATTTTAAATCTTCAGATGGCATTAGCCTATACTCCTTTTCCCTCCCAGTTATGTTTGACTAAAGAATAGTTACCTGGTTCATCTTGTCAACCTCAATCCTTAAATTGTGACGTTTTAGAACATAATAGGGGTTGGTCAGAACACAATCTCCTTCCAGGGTATAACCCCCTAACTACAATTGTGACATGGCTGTGTTAGTGTTACTACTGATCAGAGAAATTAAATAAAAGATGTAAAAAACCCTTCAGTTGAACCTGAAGGGTTAGGAAGACAGCAAAGTCAAGAATTTCAATCGAGTTCTAAATCCGTGAAGGTTGATCTGATCACAAAGAGATCTCTATTTTTTTGCCAACTTAACAATCACTATCTGAACGATTCACTTCAGTCGAAAAGAATACAGCCGTAACTAACCGACCACAGCAGTCGTTTGCAGTAAGGCTTCTTTGAGTAACTGTGCTTTATCCGTCTTCTCCCAAGGTAAATCTAAGTCTGTTCGACCTAAATGACCATAGGCGGCCACATCTTGGAAGAAACGACCGCCACGTTCTGCGGGTAATTTTTGTAAATTAAACGCTTGAATCATTCCCGCCGGACGCAATTCAAAGTTCGCTTGTACAACTTCCAACAGTTTGTTTTCATCCACCTTCGCAGTTCCAAAGGTTTCAATAAACACGCTGACGGGTCGAGCTACCCCAATAGCATAGCTTAATTGCACTTCACACTTCTCTGCTAATCCCGCCGCCACAATATTTTTAGCCACATAACGGCAAGCATAAGCCGCACTGCGGTCTACTTTGGTGGGATCTTTACCCGAAAATGCACCGCCACCATGACGGGAATAGCCCCCGTATGTATCCACAATAATTTTGCGACCGGTTAAACCAGAGTCCCCTTGAGGGCCGCCAATCACAAATTTACCCGTTGGGTTGACTAAAAAGCGAGTTTGGTTATCGGGTTTAATCGCAATATCATCAAATACGGGTTGGACAACCGCTAACCACAAATCTTCTTTAATTTTGTTTTGTACTTCAGCCTCATCGGTAATCTCCCCAATGGTGGCTGTATGTTGGGTGGAGATTAAAATCGTATCAATACCAACGGGACGATCATCTTCATACAGGACAGTGACTTGGGTTTTACCATCGGGACGTAAATAAGGCAATTTGCCATTTTTCCGCACCGTTGCCAATTGTCGAGCAATTCGATGAGCTAAACTAATCGGTAATGGCATTAGTTCTGGGGTTTCATTACAAGCGAAACCAAACATAATGCCTTGATCTCCGGCTCCGATCGCATCGAGTTGTTCATCACTTAACAGTTCTCTCGCTTCTTGAGCTTGGTTTACCCCTTGGGCAATATCAGGAGATTGTTTATCTAAGGCAATCAGAACAGAGCAGCTATCGGCTGAAAAACCATTGTTGGCATCAACATAACCGATCTCCGCAATTTTTTTTCGAGCTACATCAATATAGTTGATATGGGCAGTCGTCGTAATTTCACCCGTAATCAGCACTAAGCCAGTATTGACCACTACTTCAGCAGCAACGCGGCTTTTAGGATCATGGGCTAATAAGGCATCTAAAATCGTATCGGAAATTTGATCGCAGATTTTATCGGGATGACCTTCAGTAACGGATTCAGAAGTAAACAGGTAACGGCGAGACAATAATCTATTCCTCCTTATCTTCGAGTGAGATTGATTCAGTAGAACCGGATTGAAATTACACTACTACAGCATCATCTCTTAATTCTCATTTTCACCGATCAGACGGATTATATTATAGAAAGTTGCGACGATCAGCAATTATACAGGGGTTATTCCCAATTTAACGAAAATTATGGGTTTAAAGCCCCGCCCTTTAGCCGAGTGGAGGGCGGATTTGGTAGCCAGATTGTCAATGTAAAAACTCAAATTGTTTTAACAATCCCCGTCGCGATATTCGCGGAGAGTATCAAATACGGGCAATAGCTGCTATCTTAGTCAGCTTATTTGTGTTGAGTCCATCTAGTTCATTAAGATGTAGCCAACCCTCTTTAACCAAACTGGCAAAAATAAAAATTAGTCCTGAATATTCATAATCATATTTGCCATCTATATTGTGTCTTCTAGCACTTAAAAAGTCATGCAAACGCCAGATATCATCAATTTCTACAATCGCACTTGATTGTTTACGAACTTCGTCTATCAAAGCCTTTATTTCTCGTTTATAAGCTGTATCAAAGGCGGCTTTAGCTACTTTTTTTTCTGCCTCAGACCATTCAATCTCATTTACTTGCATCATTACTAAAGTCAAAAGGTTTATTAATCAGAACTTACACAACCATAATTAGGGTTATGTTTGTTAAATCGCACCAACAGGGAAAATAAAAACTATTTATTATCTTCCCCTTTAAACCACAAGTTAAAATATACTATTTATTAAAAAATAGACCCTAAAAAACCCACACAATCAGGGTTTTGTCTGGGTGGCAACGGGTTTAAACCCGTTGCTATATTAAATTAGATTCGTTTATTAATTAACGAACTAAATTTAACAACTCTTTAGGTGATGCTAACAAGTCAATTGCCACAAAGAAAATTTTATTTTCAGGACTTAGCAAAAATCTCCAAGCCATATTCATGCCCACACCAGCACCAAACCAAGGAGTTTGCACTTTACCAGTTACTTTGATTTGGGTATAACCACCCTCTGCGGGTTCTGTTACGCCTCGCTCTGGAATCAACTTGAGATTATTACACTCTTCTCGGAAAAATCGAAAAACAGCATCTTTCCCCACAATGGGTTTCTGAAAAGGAGGTTGAAGCGCGCCATCGGGGGTGAATAACTCAATCAGCACCTCAAAGTCGTTGGCGTTCATGTTATTCATGTAGTTGAGAACCGTGGGATTATCAACGCCTTCGATAGTAACTTGAGTCCGTTGTGCCATATCTTTAGGAACAACCACAGGTTCAGAAACTCTCTGAAAACTATCAAGCTTACTTGTATCAAATCCCATGTCAACAACGCAATTGCGTAAAACAGTGATTTGTTGACCTGATTCTAGTGCTTGAATTGCTTGCAGTACAGAAGCTGCATTAGCTGATAGCTTATATCCTGATGGAATTGGAGCAACAATTCCTTGAGCCATCCATTCCCCAAGCTGATACCAAAAACCTAGCTTAATGTTGGCAGTCCAACTACCGTAAGCTCGTGAAATGGGTGTATCGGTTCGGTTTGCCAAATCACACATGACCTGTGTTTGTTCTTGGAAAGACATTTGCCGAATTTGATTCATCGTTCCTTGAGCAAACTCCATATTAGCCGCGCCTAAAGCAGCAACGGTAATCGTTTTACCCATTTCAAGGTAAGCAAACCAGATTAATGCCAGTTGATCTTCAGCATTCAGTTGATTGAAGCGGGCGATTGTAGCTGGTACTACGTCAGCAGTTAAAGTATTTGGAAAAATCCCACGGGCTGAATCGACTGTAAATGGCATAAAGTAAATTCCAGACTAAAATTTGGACAAAAACCAATCCTGAGTTTCAAAGCAGGGGATGAACTTTAACAGAGCATGATCTTAAACTTGCTCATGTTTTGACTATAGCACACAAATCTTAAAGAAAGTACAAAAATCTTTACATAAATTTTCACACAACATTACGATCTTTGCGAAAAGTATCGGCAAAATTAGGGTTAGATCCTAGTCGAGTGGGTAGAGGCGTTTTGATATCGCCGTTAAAAGTCAAATTGTTTTAAGAATCCCCGAAAGATACTCTTGGGAGTGTCAAGCTCTTAATTTTCAATTGATCCCAATGGGAGATCACCACCGTCGCCCCATTTAGGTGTTTAGGGTGGGATTGGTTCCAACAAACCCCCACACAACCCGCAGCCCCAGCCCCGATCGCCATATCAATATCTCCTTGAGCATCCCCCACCATTAAAGTCACAGAAGGATGCACTCCCAGGGCTTGACAGGCATTCAGGAATAAAATCGGATCGGGTTTTGTTGGACCGTCATCGACCCCCATTTGTAATTGAATATAGGGTTCGAGTTGATGGTGTGTCACAAAACGTTGGACTTGTGAAGTCGGAGCCGCCGAAAGAATCCCCACCTTTACCCCCGCATCGGATAGGGATTTGAGAATGTCTAAACCCCCAACAAACAAAGGAGAAGGGGGAGTAGATTTGAGATAATAATCCGCATCTTCAAAAGCACGACGGGCAATCGTTAAAGACTCTAACCACCCTCGTCCCGTTTCTGCAACATAGGCAGCCGCTGCAATTTCATTTTCTCGTCGGCTTCCCACCGCCATCAATCCAGTAGGGTCAAGGCTATCTCCCTGAACCCCAAAAGCCATCAATAGAGGTTCCCCAATCCCTGGAATTTGAGCATCAATTAAACGCGATCGCTTTTGGGCTAAATTCCTCAAGAAATCCGTAGAATCCTCTAAGGTTCCATCTTTATCGAAGATAACGGCTGCGATATTAGAAAAAGTAACCGTCTGAACTTGAAGAGTAACCAACCTTAAAAACTCCAAAAAAAATAGGGAAAAAGGAAGAGGGAACAGAAAAAAATCTATTCCCTCTTCCTTTTTGTTCCGTTGAAACTTATACTCCCTCGGCAACAGGTTCAACGTCTTCTTCGATGGCTTCTGGAATGTCATCGTCAATGGCCGATGGGATTTCATCATCAATGGCAGATGGAATATCTGCTTCATCCAGTTCTGCGGGAACTTCAATCGAGACAGTTCCTTGTTGAGCCGCCAAGAGTTTTTCCCGGAATTTGGCTGCCATTTCTTCAGCTTTCTCATACACAAGCTGAGGATTTTTAACCATTGCTCCCGGTTCGGGTTCCAGTTGTTTTGTTGAAAGGGAAATCCGGCCGCGATCTGCATCTAAGTCAATAATCATGACTTTGACTTCATCATTGACGTTAAAGACGCTATGAGGGGTGTCAATGTGATCGTGAGAAATTTCTGAGATGTGGAGCAGACCACTCACGCCACCAATGTCAATAAACGCCCCGTAAGGTTTAATTCCTCTAACGGTTCCTGTCACCACTTCACCCACTTCTAAGCGGTTCATCTTCCGCTCAACTAAAGCCCGACGATGGCTTAGAACGAGGCGATTGCGATCCTCATCAACCTCTAGAAATTTTAAGGGTAATTCTTCAGCAACGAGTTCTTCTTTGGGTTTGCGTGTACTAATATGGGAGCCTGGAATAAAGCCCCGCAATCCTTCAATGCGAACTAAAGCGCCGCCTCGGTTTGTGGCAAAGACTTGAGAACGGACGGTAGCATCTTCCGCTTGCAGTTGGCGGACGCGCTCCCAGGCCCGCATATACTCAATGCGACGAATGGAAAGAGTTAATTGCCCATCTTCGTTTTCATCGGTCAGAATGAAAAACTCGCGGGTTTCATTGGACTGTAATACTTCATCAGGACTTTCCACCCGATTAATTGACATTTCTTGTAGTGGAATGTATGCTGCGGTCTTAGCACCAATATCAATCAGAGCACCCCTTGGCTCTAGACTAAAAACTGTCCCCGCCACTACGTCACCGGGACTAAAGTGATAGTCGTATTTATCGAGTAAGGCGGCAAAATCTTCGTGGGTGAAGCCCACATCTTTTGGTTTTGTTTTCTGATTGATCATGCGAGTTGTGTCCTAAAGTTGCTCCTATTAAATGGTTGTCTTTGCAGTTAAGAGAGGTTTTTGATCCTGGCTGATCAGCCAATTTCTAGGCGATCAAAACTGCTGACTTGACACCCGAAGCCTCTGGACTATCTGCTAAAAACAGATAAACCGAGTATTACTGCGTCAAGTCTAGTAGCTCCTATAGAATTAAGGTCATCAACTTGAATATACAGCCTAAACCTTTACCCTGGGGTTTCAGGTAAGCTGTGTTGATGCCTAGGGGAACAGTTGACATCCTCCACTGCCTAAAGGCGAGTGGATTCTTCGCGACACCACAAGGGTCGCTGAATGGGGTTGACGCTTCATCGATTACAGCCTAAGTGTTTAGGTCTTACGCAATCTCCACGTCCGTTTGGCATCCCTCCGAATGCCCTCCGGCGACTTAAGTTTAACCTCGTTCACTAAGTTAAACTTTTTTGTTTAATTTGGTAAATGGAGTTAACTTAAATAGTATAACTGTTCAGAGCATATCTATTATGCCATAACTGATCGATTTTGGGTCAGGGCTTGCCCAAAGTTTTATCGGGTTGGGGGTAGAGTTCAAGATTAATTGGGGTAAATTAAAAATTATAACTCTGCTATTGAGATGGAACTCAGGAGGCAGAACACAAAGAAGGGGAGGTTTCAAGCGGTGAACTTTCCTGTGGGGAAGTCGGATCTTCCTGGGTTGAAGTGGGTTCATTCCCGTTTTGAGGCTCAGTATCACTCTGAAAGTGATTCAACGCTTCGGCAAAATCTCGAATCCCTTGAAATTGTCGATAAACGGAAGCAAACCGCACATAGGCAACTTCACTTAAAGATTTGAGTCGTTGCAAAACTAATTCTCCAATTTCCTGAGTGGGAAATTCCCGTTGGGAACGTTGTTGCAGTTCCGCTTCAATTTCATCAATAATTGATTCTAAATCTAAAGCAGAAAGTCCTGTTTTTTCACAAGCTCGAACCATTCCCCGCAGTAATTTAGAGCGATCAAAGGATTCCCGTTTCCCATCCCGCTTCATCACCGTAATGGGAACAAATTCAATCCGTTCATAAGTCGTAAACCGATGCTGACACTGGAGACATTCCCGTCGTCGCCGAATGCTTTTACCCGATTCAGCCGAACGCGACTCCAGTACGCGACTATTGGTATACTGGCAAACTGGACACTGCATGATTAACGTCCTTTGAGCATAGAGTTCACCGAACAGAAGTTTTCTGATCAGTGAGTACAAAGCACGGGGGTAACGTTTGAACAGTCCAATACTCAGCAATGAGAACTTAAGGTTTTAGTTCAACGGGTGAATTGGCTCCCAGAAATAAATCCAAGCCTTTCTGGGTTGGCGACAGTACAGAACGTTCAATTACCCCAAACCCTCATCACTCAGTATTGGAGCGGAAAAAGAGTCTCTTATTGCCAGTTACTTCCCGATCCGAGGGGGTTCCCGGAATGCAATTGCAAAAAAGAGAACTCCTAATGCCAAGGTCAAAACTAAGATGTAAGCAACACTTTCCATGTTAATGTTTCCTAAACTTATTGTTTTCTAACAGTCTACCATTGAGCGATTAAGGAAGATGGAATCCGTCTAAATAAAGAGAGAGTCGGAAACTTTATGAACAAAGCTCCAACTCTCTAAAAATTAGGTTGACCAACAGACCGCAAAAGCCTGAACTAGGTGTATCCTAGACAGTTTTCTTAACGCGAGTCGTTTTGTCACCCACTTTCTGGAACAGACCCCATTCCACTTGTTCTTCGAGATCGGCTTCCACCCCAGCGAACACATCGCGGAAGATCGTCCGAGAACCGTGCCAAATATGGCCAAAGAAGAACAATAATGCAAAGCAAGCGTGGGCGTAGGTGAACCAGCCACGGGTGCTAGTGCGGAACACCCCGTCAGATCCCAAGGTTTCGCGATCAAACTCGAAGGGTTCCCCTTGTTGGGCTAAACGGGCGTATTTTTTAACGGTTGGGGCATCTTTAAAGGTTTTGCCATCTAATTCACCACCATAGAAACTGACCGTCACTCCAGCTTGCTCAAAGCTGTAGCGAGACTCAGCCCGACGGAAGGGAATATCAGCGCGAACCACACCGTCTTTATCCGTGAGGACTACTGGGAAGGTTTCAAAGAAGTTAGGAAGACGGCGAACTGATAATTCCCGTCCTTCAGAATCTTTGAATACCGGATGGCCTAACCAAGCTTTAGCAATGCCATCGCCGTTGTTCATCGGGCCAACCCGGAATAAACCGCCTTTAGCTGGGCTGTTGCCCACATAGTCATAGAAGGCGAGTTTTTCAGGAATTTTTTCCCAAGCTTGGGCATAGCTATCCCCACGGGCAACACTGGTTTGTACCCGGCGTTGAATTTCCTGTTGGAAGTAACCACTATCCCATTGATAGCGAGTCGGGCCAAACAGTTCGATGGGGGTGGCCGCAGAACCGTACCACATGGTTCCTGCTACAACGAAAGCTGAGAAGAACACCGCAGCAATACTGCTGGATAACACCGTTTCAATGTTCCCCATCCGCAGAGCTTTGTATAACCGTTGCGGCGGACGGACAGAGAGGTGGAACAGACCCGCAATAATGCCAACAACACCGGCGGCAATATGGTGAGCCACAATACCTCCCGCATTGAACGGGTTAAATCCTTCTGGCCCCCAAGCGGGTGCAACGGGTTGCACACTTCCGGTGATGCCATAGGGATCAGATACCCACATTCCAGGGCCAAATAAGCCCGTTAGGTGGAAGGCTCCAAAACCAAAGCAAAGCAGACCTGATAAGAACAGGTGAATGCCAAACATTTTAGGCAAATCTAAGGCAGGTTCGCCTGTTCGGGGATCGGTAAATAGCTCAAGATCCCAGAAAACCCAGTGCCAAACGGCAGCCAGGAAGAGTAAACCAGACAGAATGATATGAGTGGCAGCCACCCCTTCAAAAGACCAAATACCAGGGTTGGTAACGGCTTCTCCGGTGAGACTCCAACCGCCCCAGGATTGAGTTACCCCTAAGCGGGCCATGAAGGGCATGACAAACATCCCTTGACGCCACATCGGGTTGAGGACGGGATCAGAAGGATCATAAATTGCGAGTTCATAAAGGGCCATAGATCCAGCCCAACCTGCCACCAAAGCGGTGTGCATCAGGTGTACAGAGATCAATCGTCCTGGGTCATTCAGAACAACTGTATGTACACGATACCAGGGTAGTCCCATTGACTACGCTCCTCCTAGTTGATAATGGTCTACTTTTTTATAACTTTGCTATGAATACGCCCGAACTGATCGTCCCTCAATTGAAAAGTCATCAATTTCGGTTAGATCATTAACGGGATCTCCACGAACATGAAGCTTATCTTAAAGAAGTGTATCGATTGTTAGAACCAAATGCAATAGTTTTGACACTCTCACCGACAAGCTTCGCTGTGTCGGGAGATTGTTGGGAGATTCTTGGGCTGAACACTGACTCCCCACGACTCAACCGTGAGATTACAGACTATTGTTCATTTGACATTCTGTGGAAGCACTTGCCAAGCGTTCTAGGACTTGATCGGCTGTAATTAAGCGAGTCAGAACAACTTGACCAATGGTGCTAGAGGGGTTGTTAATTGGGGTAATATCGGGTTTGACTTCTAACATCAAAACAGCATCTTCAACCCGATACAGCCACATCTTTTCCTGTTGAGTTTGATTCCAAATACAGAGGTTCATTTTTTGAATTTCGGGTGGACGGCGACGTAGGCTTTGATCCCACAGACCTCCTACTCCCCAGACTCGTCCTACTGTCCATCCATCGGTTAAAAAAAAGTATTTCACGACTGCCTTAAACAAACTGACTTTAGATCTGCTGTTTACGATAGCGCGAAAGGTTGACATACTCCCCATTTAAGATAGAACACAGAACATAGCTAAAGGTAATCTTTAGATCGGGAAAATTGACGCTGACTAAGATCTCTGTAACGATTAAAGCTAACGCTTGACTATCAGTAAAATATGAATACTTCCCCGTCTTTAGTCCGGTTATATCCCTTATCGGCTTTTGTAACTATGTCGCTGTCTTATCTAAACGTTTTGGCTGAACAAGCCCAAAGACAGGGTTTATCTCGGTTAATCCCTCTGTTTTCGATTTTATTATCAACGACAGGCTTAATCTTGACCGATCCTCTGGGTTCTAGTGCCCAAGAACAGCCTGGTTGTTTTCTAAAAACAAAAACCGGACAGGTAATATTTTTAGATCAAGTTTGTATTTTTCCACAAACTGATGCAAAAACAGCTATTTCTCCCCTGGCAACACCCGGTATTTATCAAGCTAAAATTATTAGAAGAGATGGAGGAATTCCGGTCATCCAAGTCATCTTTAATGATCGACAACCTTTTGAAATGATGGTTGATACCGGAGCTAGTGGAACAGTCATTACTCCACTGATGGCAGAACTTTTAGGCGTCATTCCCTCCGGTCGAGGTAAAGCAGATACACCCAGTCAAAAGGGTGTGGAATTTGATTTGGGTGCGATCCAAAAACTGGAGGTAGCTGGGGCTATTAAAAATAATCTCACCGTTGCGATCGCTCCGACTTTAGATGTGGGTTTACTGGGTCAAGATTTCTTTGGAGAATATGATGTTACGATTAAAGCAGATATTGTTGAATTTCGAGCTAGGCAATAAAAGAATAAATAACTGCTTCGTGAATTAAGGTTCTGAGATTGTCATCAAACACCTACCAGACCGAATGAAGAGATTGAACGCTCTAATCCTTAAACTAAAATAGCAGGGTAAGATTATGAGCCAAGTAATTTTAATTGATGTCTATTCCCTTAGACTAAGTTTTTCTGTCCTTTTGATGGGAGTTTTGCTCAGTGAAATTCCCGTTAAGGCTCAAGAATATCCGGGTTGTTTTATTCGTGAACCCTCTGGAAATGTTGAGAATTTAACGCAGTCGGTTTGTGGTTTATTCCCAACCTCAAATCCCCTATCTGCAAATCCAACAACACCCGGAGTTTTTCAAATTCCGATTAAACGCCGACAAGGAGGAATTCCCGTTATTGATGTTAATTTTAATGGTCAAAATACCTTTGAAATGTTATTAGATACGGGAGCAACTGGAGTTGTGATTACGCCTGCAATGGCAGATGCTTTGAAGGTGCAACCTTATGGAAATCTACCCATTAACACCGCCAGTGATCAATTGGTCAATCAACAGGTGGGTCGTGTAGATTCTATTAATGTGGGGGGGTTACAAATGAGCAATGTGGAAGTGTCTATTTCTCCGGTCTTAGAAATAGGATTATTAGGACAGAGCTTTTTTGGAACATACGATCTCACCATTAAACAAGATGTGATTGAATTCCGCCCCCGTGCCTAATATTAATCCTTGAGGAATTGTACCAATTGTTCGAGTTTTGACCACGCCGCACCGCTTTGCAAAATCTCTTGAGCTAAAGAGATCCCTTTTTGATGGTAACCCATAGGTACAGCACCCCCCACTTGTAATGCTAAAGAGGCATTCAGAGCCACTACATCTTGTTGAGCTTGTGTACCTTTTCCTTGTAATAAATTGCGAAGAATTTCAGCATTTTCTTCCACATCTCCCCCTTTAAGAGCCGTGATAGAGGCTGAAGTTAACCCCACATCTTGAGGGTTGAGGGTGGTTTGTTCAATCTGACCTTGGGATAAAATCGCTAAGTCAGTGATATCGCCTAACCCGGCTTCATCCAGTCTTTCCCGTCCATGTAACACAATCGCCACTTCTGTCCCTAATTCCTTTAAGGCTTGGGCAATGGTGGGGAGCAATTTTGGGTCAAAAACCCCCATAACCTGTCCGGTGGGGCGTAGAGGGTTCACCAAGGGCCCCAATAAATTAAACACCGTTCGGACTTTTAGGGTTTGACGTAGGGGAACAACCGCTTTCATCGCGGGATGCCAACCGGGAGCAAATAAAAATGTAATTCCAACCGCCGATAACGCCTGGGTAACTTTTGCTCCGGGTGCTTTTAAGTTAACCCCCAAAGCTTCTAAAACATCCGCAGACCCGACTTTACTCGATGCAGAGCGATTTCCATGTTTGGCTACAGGAACCTGAGCCGCTGCTGCCACAAAGGCAACGGTTGTGGAAATATTAAAGGTTGAAGCACCATCACCTCCAGTTCCACAGGTATCAATGACACGGTAAGGAGAAATGACATCAGAATTCCCTGAAACCGGAGATTCTGAAACACAACAGGACTGTAACACCGATGCCATTCCTGCTAATTCTTCTGCGGATACCCCTTTGGCTTGGATAGCTGCCAAAATAGCCCCAGACAGCACAGGAGGAACTGCTTCTTCCAACCATCCCCGCATCAATTGTGAAGCTTGGGTTATCGATAGGGATTGGCGGTCTAACAGTTGTTGTAATAACTCCGGCCAAAGATTGGGATGAATTTCAGGTGCAGCAGGGTTTGTCATGAATATGGATTTTTCAATAACCAAAATTCAGTTTACAGCATTTTTTCAATTAAACTTTAAAATCTGTAAAATCCCGATTATTTGTAACTAAGGTTCAACAATCACAGGGGTTCCGATTTTTACCATCTCAAATAAAGCCAAAACATCTTGATTAAACATCCGAATACAACCATGAGATGCGGCTTGTCCAACAGTTTCAGTATTCGGAGTTCCATGAAATCCAATATAGTTTTTTCCATCTGTCCAAAACCCAATCCAACGCTGACCTAACGGATTATCTGGCCCTGGAGGAATAATTTCTCCGGTAAGGGGATGTTCCCAAGTCGGACGGGTAATCATTTGAATCACTTGATATTGACCGACTGGAGTTTCCCAACCTTCTCGACCGACGGCGATAGGATAGCTGGTTTGTACCTGTTGATTTTGATAGACATAAACCCGACGTTCATTTAATTTAATCACCAGTTGCAAATTAACTTGAATGGAATCAGAACTGGGTTGTTTGGATGGGGGGAATAAGGTAGAAGTGGCAAATTTAGGGGTTCTGGGGGTTAAAAATTTAACCGGGGATGGTGCTAGAGGGATGGGGTTTTGAGGGTGAACGGATACCGCCAGCACGGGCTTTGGAGCTTTCTCTAAAAGTACCGTTGTCCCCAGAATAACGGCTATGAAATGTTTCAGAAAACCTTTTCTTCTAACCATTGCACTGTTTATATTGAGCAAAAAAATAATTTTAAGACGACATCATTACTTTTGACAAACTGAGTAGCTCTCACTGTTCCCGGTGCTTTGCTTGTCGTTCTAGCCAATATAGGTAATTTCCTTAAAGGCTGTTAAACTGAAGTTATAAAGATAACCGTTACCTATCCACTCTTCTTCACTTCCCCGGGTTGCAGATCTGGAATTTGAGTTGGAGTGCCTTTTTCATAGAAGCTAATTCAGTCTGAATTAGCTCTAAACCTGGGAATATTAGACTAAGACACTATTAATAGAAAATGTTAGCTAAATCTCAAGCCACTGGAACAATTCCGTTGGACGCGCAGCAAATTTTCGGTTTAATTGACAGTATTTTACCGTTAGAAGTTTGCTTGCATTACCAAATTTTGCCGCTCTGTCTCAAAGATAATCAATTATATTTGGGCGTTGTTGATTCAGAAGATGAATCAGCCTTAGAATATGTTCAAAAGATTGTATCTTATATGAATTGCTCCATTGTAACTCAGATTATTTCCTCCGAAGAAGAAAGATCTGTGTTGTCTTCGTATTTATATTATACGCAACAGGCTCAAAAAACTGAACCAATTTCAACAAGTGTTGAACAAACCTTATCTTCTGAACCTCAAACTTCTTCCCAAACTTTTATACAAAATTCAGCAGTTCATTCTTCTGTTAAGTCTAAAAATATTACCCCGTCAGAACCTCTTGAATCTTTACCGTCACTGGTTGCTAATTTTTCTTCTGAGGTCGAAAAGTTTTCCCTGGAACCGATAGAATTAGCATCTCCAGGTTCCTTAAATTTACCCTCAGTTTTAGAGATTAAAACAACTGATTTAGAAAATCCGATGGAGGATTTAGCAATATTATCTCCCCATGATTTGTTACAAGAACTGTTAGGAAGAGTGTTAAAGGGGGGGATTGGGCGACTTTATTTTGAACGTCAAGAAGCCAATTCATCTCGAATATTATGGAGTCAGGATGGCGTTTTACAATCCGTTGTTGCGGGGTTAGAAGATCAACAATTTCAGGGGGTAATTAATGAGTTGAAATTATTAGTCGAATTTCCTTTAATTCCTGTTGATCAGCCTCAGCAAGTTGAGATTGAACGAGTTTATCAAAATACCCATCTATTATTGCGGTTAAGAGTTACTCCTGGAAGCTTAGGAGAAGAAGCTAACTTACAGGTGTTACGAGGGGCTGCTTTAAAGTTTTATCAAAAACAACAGTTATCTAAATTGAGTTTAGATGCTTTACGGCTAACGCAGCAACTTCAAAATAAACTCAGTGAACTTAGCACTCGACTTGCTGTAACACCCCTATCCTCAGAAAATTTACTGTTATTAAATCAACTTTTAAAAACAATGGTTCAACAATCAGAAGCGTTAATTCACAAAGGTCAAGATTCGGATACTACTTCTTAGAAGGTTGGGGGGTGACGGTTAACAACCCACAGTCAACCGCCAGCTATCTGAAGATTAATCAAAAATTAAACCCAGTAGTCCTTTCGTGTAAATATAACTGAAACCAATTTGAATCCCAAAATCTGTTTCATCTCGAATATAGCCCACACTAGCACGGCCTGTAATTAAGAAACTGTAAGAAATGGGAATATCAATTCCGGCTACGGCTGAAGGGCCAACGCTAAAGTCATTATTAAAGATATCTTTGTAGATAATTCCTGCTCCTACAAAGGGTGAAAACCGAACTGCGTTTGTTTCACTTCTGACCGGAAAATCAGCCGTCAGATGAACTAAACTGGCGCTATCGCTTCCGATGATAATTCCACCCGAATGTAGGGAAAAGTTTTCTGAAAATCCGGTTTTGGAGAGGCTCATTAAACCTCCTCCTCCTAAACCTGAACCATCTCCTGTAATTCCAATATTCCCTCCCAGTCCTACATAATTATAGTTATTACTTAAACGGCGACCATTCTCATCAGCGGCTTTCCGAGGATCTTCGGGTTTTTCTTCTCTTGCTTCAGGTTGTTGAGTAACGGGTAAGGATTGATCTGAATTTTGAGCAATATTCCACTCAACTCGATCCATCCAATTGTCACTTAAATCGGCGGCTTGTGTGGAGGGAAATGTAGTTTTAGCTTCTGATAAAGTTTGGGGTTGCTGTTGAATAACTTCCTCGGAGTTATTATTAAGTTCTGTACTTTCAACTGCTAACTGTTCAGGATTTGAATCCGTTGTTTCTGAGATGGTTTTAGACGCAATTTCTACTGAAGATCCAACAATATTTTGTAAGGAGGATGGAGAGGAAAGTTCTTGAGCTAAAAGTTCACCACCATTTAGGGTGAGTGCTATCGCAGTTCCTATAAAAGCCGTTGTATGGAGATTGGGCATCGGTAATTGCACTCCTCAACCAATAATTATTTCAGGAAATTTAACATTATTATTATATATAGTTTTCAGAGATTATTCCAGATGAGAAACTGTCACAAGCTGCTTAAAAATCTATCTTTAGGCAGATGCAAAAAATAAAAACGGTTATTTTGATTACCAATAAAATAGTATTAGTTTTAAATTTTGAAAATTAAAGACTTTCTCTTGAAAAGCAAATGAATCGATTATAGGGTAACAACAGCCTCAAAATTCAACCCGGATGGTCAACCTGAGCATCGAGCATCCGGGTCAAGGAATTAACCGACAACGGCTAGTTCTTTAGGCCAACGGCCTACCGCTTTACCCATCACAGACAGTTCTTGCATTAAGTGGTCAAACCGATCTGGGGTTAGAGATTGAGGGCCATCGGACAAGGCTTTTGCTGGGTTGGGATGGACTTCAATCATTAAAGAATCGGTTCCGGCGGCAATGGAGGCCATCGCCATAGAAGGAACGTATTCTGCGACACCAATCCCATGACTGGGATCGATCATAATCGGGAGGTGAGTCAGCGATCGCAATACGGGAATCACGGATAAATCCAGAGTATTGCGGGTATATTGACGGTCAAAACCCCGAACGCCCCGTTCGCATAAAATCACGTTTGGGTTTCCGCCTGCGAGAATATATTCCGCCGCCATTAACCACTCTTCAATGGTGGCAGACATTCCGCGTTTGAGGAGGACAGGTTTATCTTGGGCTCCCACTTTTTTCAACAAAGAGAAGTTCTGCATATTGCGAGCGCCAATTTGAATAATATCGGCGACTTCTCCTAATTTTTCCAAATCTTCGGCATCCATTAACTCCGTAATAATACCGAGTCCGGTGGCTTCCCGTGCGGCGGCTAATAATCCTAGGGCGCTTTCACCGTGTCCTTGAAACGCATAAGGAGAGGTACGAGGCTTAAAGGCTCCACCCCGCAGGAATTTAGCGCCAGCGGCTTTCACTCGTTTAGCGGTTTCGACAATCATCTCTTCGTTTTCCACTGAGCAAGGCCCAGCAACGACAACGAGGGGATGGTGTTCGCTAAAGGTAACATCTCCAGCCGGAGTTGGAACGGTAACTTCGCTGGCTTCTCCTTGACGATAGGTGCGACTGACCCGTTTATAGGGTTTTTCGACCCGTAAAACATCCTCAATGAAAGGACTCATTTCCCGCAGTTGCAAGGGGTCAAGGTCTGCCGTTTCACCGACTAACCCAATCACCACTTTGTGTTTACCAACAATTTTTTCCGGTGATAATCCCCAACTGGTGTTGAGATCTGCATTTAAACGTTCAATTTCGGCTTCCGGTGTGCCGACTTTCATTACTATAATCATTTATCCTGGAATGATCGGTTGATCAAACTTAAAAAACTGGAATTGTTTCAGAAAATACAGGGACGTTAAACTAAATTTAGCGTATTACAATTCAACTTTGGACGTAAAGTTTTGAATTCTTAATTTTTCTGATTTTTTTGCCGTGCAGCTTTCCATCCGTCCTGCATTCGCCCTAAATTCAGTTTAAATTCTTGCCAGCCTAAAACACTTCCTGAGACGTCTTCATCCCAGGATGCTGACAGAACGCCATAGCTTAAACCCACGACACTTAACCCAAAAAACCCCATACTAATCATCACAACAATGCTATGGGGAAAGAGAAACAAGTCTTGGGTAATTACAAAATAACTCCCAATGAATGTTCCTAAGCCCATCAGCAAAGGTAGTCCCGCTAAAACGACCATTCGAGAGAGCATCCGTTGACTGACTTGCTCTGGAATTGCCGTTTCTTCACGAGTATAACGACGCTTAGTGTCTTTCGTTTTTTGGGGTTGAGGTTGGGATGAAGTAGCAGTCGCCTTGACCTTTTGATCAGGTTTTGTCGATTTTGGGTCTGAAGCTGCCTTAACAGGAGGTTTTGAAGTCGCTTTATTATTTTTTTTGCGATTTTTCCTCGGTTCAAAGGCGGGACGTGCGGGAGGAGGTTCAGAGGACATAGGTTTAAAAGATGGGTCTGGAAATGCAGGAGGAAAGCTAAGGTCACAGATTAAGGCTTCGGTTGTTACGCCAGTCGCAGAATTCTAACCCCGAATACCCAGACGTGCAATTAAGGCTTTATAGCGTTCTCTATCTTGGCCTTGTAAGAAGCTTAACAGACGTTTGCGACGGCCAATCATTAGTAAAAGTCCACGCCGAGAGGAGTGATCTTTTTTATTGATTTTTAAGTGTTCGCTGAGTTTATTAATTCGTTCTGTCAGCATTGCCACTTGCACTTCACAGGAACCGGTATCGGTTTCATGGGTTTGGTGCTCGGACATGATTTCTTGTTTACGCTGCTGTGTGAGAGCCATAGTTGTTGAATCTCAAGTTAATCCGTAATTTGCCACAATCATTTAGAATACCATACTTTTGATCAGTTTTAATGGGTGTCAGCTGTTGACGGTTGGCTGTTGGCGGTTGGCTGTGTAGAGACGTGCCATGGCACGTCTCTACTGACGGTTGGTGGTTTACTGTCCTTCTATTCCCTATTGCCTATTCCCCATTGCCTATAATTAAATCAATCTAGCTCATGGGTGAGAACGTGGGAATTCTCGATTTAGTTAGTCAACGCAATCTCCGTGTATTAACAACCTTTGGGGCGATTGGGGCTGGGCATCTCGCTTGTTACCTGATTCCTGGTTTACAAGAAATTGGCCTACTAAAATGCGTTGGTGAAATTGGTGCAGGGGTTGCTGGGAGCATATTTGCAAGTGATCTTGGGGCCATTGCTGACAGTCTGGGAAAACAGGATATTCTCTCTAACAACGACCTCACCAAAGCCGTCGGATTAGCTGTTGGGTTATTATTAGAGTCCATCGCTACCTCAGAACAATACCGCAGTTTCCAGAAACCTTTAAAAAAATTAGCGAAAGCCGCGCCGAAAAAGTGGCTGGAATTGGCAGAAGCCAACCGCAACGGCGAAATTAATATTATTGATCCGATCCAAGAGGAAGAATTAGTTAACCTTTTTTCTCAAACCCATGATGACTTTTTTAACCAACAACCCCTAACTCCCGCAGACTGGGAAAGTCTATTAAAAGATTGGTTATGCCCTGAAGTCGGGATCACCTTACCACCGGATGTAATCACCGGAGTTGCCCAAATCTTAGCCGAGAAATTCCCGAAAGCCTTACGCGAAGTGTTAAAACGGGATGCTGAACAGGGAGGGAAAGCCTTTGGGGGGTTAATGTTATCCCTGTTGGGGCAAATTTTAGCCACCTTGCGAGATCAGCCCCAACAAACAGCTAATTTAGAACCGATTCAAGCGGGTTTAACAGAGATTAAAAAGTTACAGAAGGATCATACAGAACAGTTTAAAAAGTTGGGAACTGAGATGGAATCGGGGTTTGATGCCCTCTTACAACAGTTGGGAATAACTCAGGCACAAATTCAAGAATTGCGGGGTTGGTTATCAGAGGAATTACAGACCTTACAAGAGACAATGACCGCCGGATTCGAGCAAGTTGGTCAACAGAATCAAGAGTTAAAACAAATAGCAGAACAGGGTTTTGAGACGATTATCGGCTTCTTTGAGCGAGACAAATCGAAAATTCAAGCGATTTCCTTTAGTCTAAATACCACACCCCCGGCGGTGATGTATTGGCAAGGGCGAGAAGCGGATTTAGCGATTGTTAACGGTTGGTTAGACGATGAAAATAATAAACTAGGTGTGATTGTAGCGATCGCTGGGATGGGAAAATCAACCCTGGCGGCCAAAGTCTTTAACGACAGAACGGATTTTGTTGATAAATTGTGGCTAGATTTAAGCCAACGTCCCCTATTCTCGATTGTCGCCCAGGGTATTTTAACTCAGTTGGGAAAACTGTCTCCAGATCGGTTAAAAGAAATTGAAGAAACTCGTTTAACCGAGGTTTTAATCCACTGTCTGCAACAACAACGGTTTTTACTAATCTTAGATAATCTGGAATCGGTGCTCCAAGATGAAGGCTATCAGAATTTCTTGCAACAGTGGCTAGGGAAATGTCATCAGACAGAAATTCTGGTCACGACCCAAGTTGTGCCGAAGTTAGTCCAAGATAAACCCACAGAATTAGCCCTACAGGGACTTTCAGCAACGGAAGGAAGACAATTACTTCAAAATTTAGACATTGGAGGGACAGAGGCGGAATTGGAGGCTTTTGTGGCTAAGGTGAATGGCCATCCTCTGACCTTGCGACTGGTGGCGGGGTTACTGAATGGGGAAATCGGCGCCGGGGCGACTATTGGGGATTTAGCCGCGTTAGGAATAGCCGATGTCAGGGAGTTGATGGGGCGGTTACAGGGATTTCACCGTCAGGAGGCGGTGCAGTTGGTGGCTGTATTGGATGCCAGTTTTAACCATTTATCGGAGAAGTTACAACGGGTGTTGTTGTCCTTGGTGGTGTTGCGTTGGGGGTTTGATGGGGTGACGGCGACGGCTATTTCTGGGGAAACGGTGGCGGATAAGGAATTGCGGGAGTTAGGGAAACGGGGATTTTTGGCATCGGAAACCAGGGGAGTTTATACGTTTCTGCCCTTGATTTTGGAGTATCTCAAGTATCGGGTGGGGGATTTAACGGGAGCGCATCAGAAGGCAATTGAATTTTATCAAAGTCGGTTTAAATCCCGTGACCACTGGCAGACGGTGGACGATGTGCGGGAATATTTGGAGGTGTTTTATCATTGGTGCGAGTTGGGGGAATATAAAGCAGCGTTTGATGTGATTTATGATGGAAGTTATAACGATAATTGTGTTGCTAAATTTCTCGAATTACGCGGTAATAACCAACTCCGTACTGAACTCTATCAGGAATTGGTTGAACATCTTACCGATAAGCAAGACTGGCGATATTGTGCCTCTTTAATTTCGTTAGGCAATGCTTACCGTTTCCTAGGACGCTACGAAGAAGCGATATCCTATTACGAGCAATCTCTGGAAATTGAACGAAAGATTGGGAATAGACAGGGGGAAACTGCTTCTTTAAACGGTTTAGGCAATGTTTACAATTCCCTAGGACGCTACGAAGAAGCGATATCCTATCACCAGCAATCTCTGGAAATTTACCGCGAGATTGCGGATAGAGGGGGGATAGCTATTTCTTTAGGTAATTTAGGTGCTGCTTACAATTCCCTAGGACGTTACGAAGATGCCATATCTTATCACCAGCAATCTCTGGAAATTAAACGAGAGATTGGTGCAGATAGAGGGGGGGTAGCTATTTCTTTAGGGAATTTAGGCAATGTTTACAATTCCCTAGGACGCTACGAAGAAGCGATATCCTATCACCAGCAATCTCTGGAAATTAAACGAGAGATTGGGAATAGACGGGGGGTAGCTATTTCTTTAGGCAATTTAGGCAATGTTTACAATTTCCTAGGACGCTACGAAGAAGCTATATCTTATCACCAGCAATCTCTGGAAATTAAACGAGAGATTGGGAATAGACGGGGGGTAGCTGATTCTTTAAACGGTTTAGGCAATGTTTACAATTCCCTAGGACGCTACGAAGATGCCATATCTTATCACCAGCAATCTCTGGAAATTCAACAAGAGATTGGGGATAGACGGGGGGTAGCTGATTCTTTAAACGGTTTAGGCAATGCTTACAATTCACTAGGATGCTACGAAGATACTATATCCTATCACCAGCAATCTCTGGAAATTCGACGAGATATTGGGGATAGACGGGGGGTAGCTGATTCTTTAAATGGTTTAGGAGAAGTCTATGATGGTTTAGAAGACTATCAACAAGCTCTTTCTTTGTATCAAGAGGCTTTGACTATTGCAACAGAAATCAAAAGTCCTCAATACCAAGCTGAAATCTGGTTTAACTTTGGTAAAACCCTAACTAAACTTAACCGCATTCCCGACGCCATAGGTGCGTACCGTAATGCTCGCCAATTCTATCAACAAATGCAACTCGATCACAAAATCCAAGAATGCGATCGCGCCCTTGAGCAACTCGAAACCCCACCTATTCCGCCATCCCCGACCCTGTGGCAAAAAATTCGTCGCTGGTTTAGTCAAATCAAGCAATTTTTCCGCCAGTTATTCTCCTAGTCCTAACCCCATATTTCAGTTAACATCAACCCCAAAATTTAATCTATATTATGAAACAAGAACTTATTCAAGAACTCGAAACTACACCCGACTTTGTAATTGAGGAAGTTTATCACTTCTTGATTTTCCTGAAAACCAGACTCAAAACCAGAAACACAACGGATTCAACCCTACCCAAACTTGATAATTCTATCTTAAATATGGTCGATGAAATCATATCAGAAGTCCCTCCCGAAGAATGGGAAAAACTTCCTAAAGATTTTGCCCAAAATATTGATTATTATTTGTATGGCGCGCCCAAAGGTGAAGAATGAGAACGGTTTTTGCAGATACAGGATATTGGATTGCTTTAATTAATCCGAATGATAATTTACATTCAAAAGCCAGAGAGATAACCCAGACCCTTTATCCTCTAAAAATCATAACCAGTGAAATGGTATTTGTGGAATGTTTAAATGCTTTTTCTGATAAAGGAACGTGGTTAAAGCAATCAATGATTAAATTGATACACCGTTCTAAGAACAATCCCAATATTACTGTTTACCCTCAAGATCAGGAAATGTTTATGAGTGCATTAGAGCTATATCAAAACCGTTTAGATAAATCATGGAGCTTAACAGATTGTGCCTCTTTTAATATTATGAAAAAACATAATATTTTAGAAGCCTTAGCGCACGATCAACATTTTATACAAGCTGGTTTTAATGCCTTATTGCGCTAGGCTTTATTTTATCCCTCGCAGACCTGGAAAATTTACAGGATCAATAAAATGGAATCACCGAGTCAACGAAACATGATCATAACTTACACTAAAGTTAATCAAAAACAACAGAAAAACGACTTCACCTATTGGCAAAAACAACCCTATTTAGAACGCCTTGCCGCCCTAGAACAAATTCGTCAAGATTATCATCAGAAATATCCTGTTGAACCCAGACTTCAAAGAATTTATAGAATTATTAAACAATAATGATCCCCCCTAACCCCCCTTGAGAAGGGGGGGACAAGATTCAAAGTCCCCCTTTTTAAGGGGGATTTAGGGGGATCTAATCTTGAAGGTAATCAGTGATTTTCGGCGGTCGTTGACACAATTGATAATGAAACAACAATATCTTCTATTTTCCCAAGTCGCCCTAACAGAAGATTTACCCGAATATCAACTCAAACGAGGCGATATTGCCACCATTGTTGAGTATTATCCAATGGATAATGAAGAAGATGGGTATAGTTTAGAAGGGTTTGATGTGCCTCATATTACCGTTGAAGTTGCCGCCTCACAAATTATTCCGGTTAGTCAGTATTCTAGGGAAGAAGCAATTTTAGACAAGTTACGTCAGCTATCCCAAACCAGACAGCGACAACTTGAAGAATACCTGGAATTTCTATTACATAAAGAAAAAAATGAACCCCTAAATCCAACAGATTATACAAAAACTCAAAACTGAATTTGAGCAACTCTATCAAAATGGTATTTGTGGAATGTAGTTGCGCTTAAGCGCAAAAATAAGGGCTAAAGCCCAACTACTAACTGATCACACTGTTGGGTGCTGGGGTGCATTAGGTAAGCGGTTGATGGGAAGTTTGACAAATTTTCGGCTACTAGCTATTTGCTTATTTCGCAAATCATCAAATATAGCCTTGAGGTCATAGTTAAATGATTTTGCGTACTCCTCTCTATAATTATGAATTTCTTCTAAAATTGGATCTTTATACATTGTTATTCTCCCAGAGGATCAAGGTTAAGAAATTCGTAAGGGGTACAGATAAATGGTAGGGTATATCCTAGATTGCGGCTAATTTCAGATAACTTTCTTTGGATCTGAGAATTTGCCATGTGCTTGCAGTTCCATGTTAACAGATAATTTAACTATCCTAAAAACATTGATATCTGGATTAAAATAACTGATTAAAATAAATATTATGAATACTAAACTGGTTGAATCTCTGATCACAATTATTGAGTCACTTTCTCAGGAAGAACGGACTCTCCTTGAACAAAAATTATTTCTTGATTTCTCTTACCCTTCCCCAGAAGAAATCGCACATTTAGCCGATTCAGAAGGGACATTTAACTTTCTTAATCATGAACCTGATCTATATACTTTAGAAGATGGAGAGGAAATTAAATGGTAGTAAAAAAGGAGATATCATTATAGCTTTCCAATTATAATCGATTACAGACTTATTTCTTTGTGTCCTTGTGTCTTCGTGGTAACAATAATCCCAACCCCAAACACACGAAGACACAAAAGTTTTCAAGTTCCTTGACTTAACCAAGCGATCGCACTCCTGATCCATTCGTCAGAATTTGTTTGTTTAACTAAGCTAGAATCTTGACTGATGGCTTGTAACGCTTTCATGACTTCAGCACCTGTGTAACCGAGGGCGAGTAAGGTCATTTCGACTTCTTCCTGAATGTGGGGGGCTATTCCAGAGGGAGAGGTCAGCAGTCCCGCTTGATTTCGCCATTCCGAGAGTTTGGTTTTCAGTTCCAGGGCGATGCGTTCTGCGGTTTTGTTTCCGACGCCTGGGGTTTTAGCTAAAACGCGAGTATTACCCCCAACAATGGCTTGAATGAGATCTTGAAGTCCCAGAGTATCCAGAAGGGCGATGGCCAGTTGAGTCCCAATACCACTAACGCTAATTAATTGGCGAAATAAATCCCGTTCAGCCATACTAGAAAAACCATACAAAACCATTTGATCTTCTCGAACTTGTAGGTGAGTGAAGATTTGTGTGGTCTCGCCCAAGGGGGGTAATTCCATTCTCATGCGAGGTAAAATTTGCAGTTCGTATCCGACGTTATTAACATTCAGTAATAACGTAACTCGATTTGCATTTCCTTTCTGAATATCTGCGATGATCCCTGTGAGAGAGCCAATCATATAAAATAATAAAATAATGCCGATGAACTAAACATTTTTAGCTGAAAATTCAGTTAAAATTAGAGGCAGATTCAAGATCTGGATGTTGATTGGGTTCAAGCTTGACTCCGTAATAGGAATTAGAAGTTGAGCCGTTGTCCAAATCAAGTATTCTCTATTCTAAGGGCATTGACCCGATGAATTCAGTGTAAGGGTGTATTATACATTATTCTCACTCATTATGCTGTTTTCAGATGTCAAAAAGATTACTGAAAAGATGGGTAAATCAAATTGCTAGAGCCGTTCCCCTGCGAGCAATTCTTGTTGTTCCTTTTGTTCTACAAACCTTTATTGCAGTGGGTTTAACAGGATGGTTATCCCTGCGAAATGGTCAAGAAGCCGTTAATGAAGTCGCAACTCAACTTCGCCAGGAAATTAGTAATAAAATAGAACAACATCTTGATTATTATCTTCAATTTCCTGCTCTTATTAATAAAATTAATTCCGAAGCCATTTATTACCCTCGTTTTAATATTAATGAACCTGCTCTCATTGAAGAACATTTATTGAATTATCTTCAATTATTTCCCAACGTTAATTCAATCTTGTTCGCTTCCGAGGAAAAAGTATTTATAGAAGCCCGAAAGCTATCTGATCAGCAGATCGTTCTCTTTAGTTCAAGCTCAGATACTAATTTTTCTTTATTTTACTATAACTTGGATTCTAAGTGGAATAAAATCAAGAGTTATAAAATGATAGATAATCTTGATCCGCGTCAAGAATTATGGTACAAAAATATTATTAATGGAAAAGGTAAAACCGTTTGGAGTCAAGTTTCTGAAGATTTAGAGTTTGAGGATCAATTAGCAATCATACAAGGAATTGCCCTTTATGATGAGAACCAAAATCTACTAGGAATCACAGGGGTTAAAATTTCTTTAAATCATATTAATCAGTTTTTACAAAATTTAAGAATTGGTCAATCAGGACAGACTTTTATTTTAGATGAAAGTGGGAAATTAATTGCAAGTTCTATTCCTGACAAAAATGCTTTATTTCAGTCTCCAAATTCTGTAAGTTATCAACAGGATTTAATTCAATCGACAATGCAATTCTTATTTAATAACTTTAGAGATTTCCAGAACATTAAAACCACTCAAAATCTGAATTTTAAATTAAATGGAGAACAACAATTTGTTCAGGTTGTCCCTTTTAATGATTCCTCTGGACTGCAATGGTTAATCGTCGTGGTCATTCCTGAATCAGATTTTATGGATAAAATCTATGAAAATACTCGAATTACTATTTTACTCTGTATTACAGCTTTATTTGTTGCCATTTTATTGGGTTCAATTACGTCTCGTTGGGTGACCCAATCAATTCAATCTATGAGTCAAGCCGCTTCAGCAATTTCTCAAGGAGACTGGAATAAAATTGTTATCGGAAGAACCAAGGAATTATTTGATTTAGCTCAACTTTTCAATAAAATGGCGAAGCAATTACAGCTTTCTTTTACTGCGTTAAAACAAAGAGAAGCGAATCTAACTGAAGCTCAAAAATTAGCTCATATTGGAAGTTGGAAATGGGATTTAAGAACCCACAATTTTACTTGTTCTGATGAGTTATTAAGAATTTTAGGACAAGAAGATAATGATTTAACATTTCATCACTATTATCAACTCATTCATGTTGATGATCAATACACCTATCAAGAAATGATTCATCAAGCTATTGAAGCAGGATATAGTTTTGAATTAGATTATCGGATGATGAGGATAGATGGGTCTATTCGATATGTCTATGGAAAAGGTCAATCTACTGTTAATTCCCAAGGAAAAACCATTCGATTGTTGGGAACAGTTATGGATATTAGCGAACGAAAATTAGCAGAAAAAGCACTCAAAAATTCGGAAGCGGAATTAAAACAAAAAACCCAGCAACTTGAACAAACCTTAGAAGAACTTCAAAAAACCCAAGCGCATTTGATTCAAAGTGAAAAAATGTCAAGTTTAGGTCAGTTAGTGGCTGGAATTGCTCATGAAATTAATAATCCGGTGAGTTTTATTTATGGTAATATTATTTTTGCTAAAGAATATGCCGAAAATTTAATTGAATTGATTGAGATTTATAAACACAGTTATCAACCCAACCCAGAAGTAATTGAAAAAACTGAAGCCATTGATTTAGAGTATTTATTACAGGATTTTCCTAAATTAATTGATTCTATGAAAATGGGTGCAGATCGAATTCAGTGTATTGTTAAATCCTTAAGAAATTTTTCTCGTTTAGATGAATCACCGATTAAAAATATTGATATTCATGAAGGTTTAGAAAACACCTTATTGATTTTGCAAAGTCGCCTAAAAAATTCGGTTGAGAAAGCTCCCATTGAAATTATTAAAGATTATGGTAATCTTCCGAAAGTGGAATGTTATGCTGGGTTATTAAATCAAGTTTTTATGAATATTTTAGTCAATGCCATTGATGCAACGGAAGAATATAATAGCCGTCGTTCAGAATTAGAACTTCAGGAACACCCCTCATGGATTAAAATTAAAACTGAATTTATTCAAGCTCAACCTTTAGCTTCTTCAGGATTATATTCTCGATTTAACCGCTTTCAAAGGGTAGCTCAGGATAGTATTAGAATTAGAATTGAAGATAATGGCCCCGGAATTTCTGAATCCACTCAAAAACGGCTTTTTGATCCCTTCTTTACAACAAAACCGTTAGGAAAAGGAACGGGATTAGGATTATCAATTAGTTATCAAATTATTACGGAAAAACATCGAGGTCAATTACAATGTTTATCGGAAACAGGAGTGGGAACAGAATTTATGATTACAATTCCTGTGTCTCAAAGTCACGCTTAATAGTATCAAATAGATGGCCGTTTTCTATTAATGCGGTTGGGCGCTGGATCAAAGTCCTGAAATCCTGTATAATTTGGGGGTAAGTCTGGCGTTTAGTATTATTATCGTCCTATTGATTTTGAAAATTATTGATCGTAGAATTAAACTTCAAAAATAGGTTAATCTAAAGCCAGATTCATAAAAATTTTGAGGAGATAAATTCATGGGAAAACAATCTAAACTCAAACAAAAACGACAAGATTTAAAAAATAATCCTCCTGAAGTATTACCTGTTAAGGAGGATCTTGATCCGACTCATTTTGTCGAAACAATGGAAAAACAAGGTTATCAGTTAAAAACTTCCAATTCCTGTCCCAATCTTCCCCAAATAGAGGATGGAAAGCCTCAACTTTAATCTAGGATGAGCTTAACCTAGTCATAATACCTAAATTTTTAATGGACAGATATAGCAATCTGTGTAGGATTTATGAAAAAGTTCTGTAGGGGTGATGTCCCTCCAAACCTAGGCGCAAAGAGGGTTTGGAAGGACATTACCCCTACAATAAAATATTACAACCTATTGGAGATTGCTATATAGGGGTTTATGATAGTAAAAACCCATCCTACTTGATGAGAATTAGGGGTAAACATCAAAATCAAAAGCGATCAAATCATCTAAATAATTTAAGACCATTGCTTTAACTTTCTCATGTTCAGGATGGGGTAAATAAGCATCTCGATGGTCGGCTGTTTCAAAGGTCATAATAAATCCATGAGTGTAGCCTTGATTTAATCCTTCAGGACTAGAATAGGGGCCACCATTAAACTTAATTATCCCCGGAATTAAATGTTTAAGTTCAGCTAAATGAGTAAATATCTGATCAATTTGATCGGGACTAACTTCGGGTTTAAACTTGAGCAAAACAAGATGTTGAATCATGATTAAATGTCCTTTAATTTGCCTATAGATTGTCCGGCTAACCATGCGGTTGTCCAAGCACTTTGAAAGTTAAATCCTCCGGTAATTCCATCAATATCTAACACTTCTCCGGCTAAATATAACCCTGGACAACAACGACTTTCCATCGTTTTAAAGTCAACTTCTTTTAAGTTTACACCGCCACAGGTAACAAATTCTTCTTTAAACACACCTTTTCCTGTAATCTTATAGCTTCCTTGGGTTAATTCTTGAATCAGTTGATTTAAAGATTTATTAGAAATTTCAGACCAGCGTTTTTCTTCATCAATACCAATATAATTAACCAATTGTTTCCATAGCCGACGGGGTAAATCAAAAGGACAATTTGCAGCAATTAACCGCTTAGGAAATTCAGATTTTAAACCTAATAATTGCTGTTTTAATTGTTCGGGATGTTCCTGGGGTAGCCAATTAATTTGTAGCGGAGATTTATAACCACAATCATATAAAACCCGTGCCCCCCAAGCCGATAATTTTAAGATAGCAGGCCCACTTAATCCCCAGTGGGTAATTAATAACGGCCCCGTTTGTTCTAGTTTCGCTTGAGGCAATTTAACCCGAACTGAACTAACGGAAACTCCGGCTAAATCTTGCAGCCTTTGATCTTTAATATTAAAGGTAAATAAAGAAGGAACGGGAGGAATAATTGTATGTCCTAAAGCTTGGGCAAAGCGATAACCAGAGGGGTTATTTCCCGTTGCTAATAAGAGGCGATCGCTTTCTAAAATTTCTCCAGTTTTCAGTTGAATTTTAAAGGGATAAGTGTTAGAATTATGATGAGAAATAGCAGCAACAGCAACTTGAGTTTTAATCCTAACGCCTGCCTGTTCAGCAACCCGCATTAAACAATTAACAATTGTAGCAGAATCATCCGTTGTCGGAAACATTCGCCCATCAGATTCTGTTTTTAATTGCACCCCATGACGAGTAAACCATTCAACAGTATTTTTAGCTTGAAATCGACTAAAAGCCCCCCGTAATGCTTTACTTCCTCTGGGGTAATTCTGAACAAATTGAGTCGGTTCAAAACAAGCATGGGTGACATTACAGCGCCCCCCTCCAGAAATTCTAACTTTGGCAAGGGGTTGCTGTCCGGCTTCCAGCAAAATGACTTGAGTATGGGGGTGGTGAGTTGCACAAGTAATGGCGCCAAAAAAACCAGCCGCCCCGCCGCCAATTACAATCACTTTTACCGGATGTAAACTAGACAAATTAATCCTCTATTCTTCTATTACTTCAAAATCTTTTTTTTCAGCTTGGCAAAGCGGACAAATCCAATCTTCGGGGATCTCTTCAAACGGTGTATCTGGATCAATACCCCCATCTGGATCACCGTATCCGGGATCATAGGTATAGCCACAGACTGTACAAACATACTTTTTCATGGTTAAATTTGTCCATAAATTGCTGATCAATATCGTACATTTTTTGTAACTCTATTCGAGTTTATTTATGCAAAGTTTTGTAAACTTTAATTACCATGAAACATCCTTTTCATTTTAAACTGCAATTGGCTCCCTTTTTTCCCTATTTACATCCGCTTTTAACCCCAACTTTTCCCCGTTGTTTATGGACGGGGGATTTATCTCAACCTGAAATTTGCTTAACCTTTGATGATGGGCCCCATCCAGACTATACTTTAGAATTATTAAAAGTTTTAGATTCCTATCAGATTCCAGCCAGTTTTTTTTGGTTAGGAAAATCGGTAGAACGCTATCCTAAAATTGCCCAAGCCGTCTATCAACGCGGTCATTGGATTGGATTACATGGTTATCAACATCAATCCTTCCCTTTCTTAACAGAAATAGAATTAAAAAATAGCTTAGAAAAAACCCAAGATGCTATTTTAAAAGCCTGTGGTCTTGAGCCTGAATTTGTCTTAGATGTCCGTCCTCCCAACGGATTATTTTTACCGCAAACATTGACTTTATTAACAAGCTGGGGATATCGTCCCGTGATGTGGAGTGTTGTACCGGAAGATTGGGTGCATCCTGGGGTTGATGTCGTGACTTATCGCGTGATCAAACAAACTCGAAATGGTTCAATTATTGTTCTCCATGATGGGGATTACGGGGGAAAAGATGTCGCAAAAACGGCTGAAAAAATTATTCCTAAACTATTAGAACAAAACTATCAATTTGTAACAATTCCTAAATTTTGGCAGTCAGCGAAACCGATGATATGATTAGCAATGTTAGCGTTTTAATTTCAGTTTACCCAATGATATCATGGTGCTAAAACCGGAAACCGATCCTACCACAGGTCAACTTCGCTTAGTTGGAGATAATACCCCCGAAGATGTGAGATTCTTCCCTGGAGAATTAGCGGTATTTCCATTAGGTGCTTTTTTATTAGGAGGAGATGATACCGTTCGAGGGTCATCTGATCCTGAACGAATTTATGGAAATAGAGATAATGATCTTTTATTTGGAGAAGGGGGAAATGATACCCTTTTTGGAGGTCAGGGAAACGATCAAATTTTAGGAAATCTGGGTAATGATCTCCTATTTGGAGAAGATGGAAATGATCAATTTTTTGGGTTTTTAAATCCAGATAATCCTTCTCAATTAGCAGGTCTTGAAGGAGATGATACCATTTATGCGGGGTCAGGAGATGATCAAATTCGAGAGAATGAAGGCAAGGATTTAATATTCGGAGGTCAAGGCGATGATGAATTAAGATCGGGGGTAGAAAATGATATCATTGAAGGTAATGACGGTAATGATTTTATTGGAGGAGAAGATGGGGATGATACGGTTTCTGGTGGGAATGGAAATGATCAGGTTCGAGGGGATGCGGGAAATGATTTAGTGACAGGAAATGCTGGAGATGATCAGCTATCGGGGGGAACAGAAAATGATACTTTATTTGGGGGTCAAGGGAATGATCAATTGACCGGAGATGCAGGAGATGATCGCCTGTCTGGGGATGAAGGAATTGATACTTTAATCGGTGGAGATGGCAAAGATATTTTTGTTATAGAGAGTAGTCAATTAGGCAGTAACCCGGAATCATCGGAGACAATTGTAGATTATAAACCCGGAGAAGATATTATTTTTTTAACGGGGGATTTAGGATTTGAAAATTTAACCCCTAAACCCGACCCTAGAACTGAAAATAGCACTATTTTAGAAGCTAAATTGGGAGGAATTGTTGCGGTATTACAAGGGATTAAACCCGATCAAATTAATCGATCTAACTTTATTATTCCTGGAGTTGTAGAATTTAGTTCAGATGAATTTGCGGTTAATGAAAATGGGACAGCGATCAACCCCGTTACGGTTGTTAGAAACAGTGGAAATGATGGGGAAATTAGCGTCACCGTTGTTCCGGTTCGTACCCCCTTAACACCCCCTGATAATCAAATCAATACAAATCCCATTGTTGTTAATTTTGAAACTGGAGATAATACCCCTAAAATTGTTACGATTCCCATTGTTAATAATACTGTTCCTAATTATGCAGCGAATGTTCGTTTAACGTTAGAAAATCCCACAAATTTTGCTCAAATGGGAACCCCTAATCAAGCTTTGTTAAACATTATTGATGATGAAATTCCCCCTGCTTCTGTAGGAACTTTAATCAATCCCATTCCTGAAACCTCTGCTGAATTTGGTTCGGCTTTATCCAGAGTTAGTAATAATTTTGCGGTAGTCGGTGCACCGGGTCAAACTAATAATCAAGGAATTGCTTATTTATTTGATCTGACTACTCAACAACCCACATTAACCTTTCGTAACCCTTCCCCCAGCGCTGGTAATTCATTTTTTGGTGAATCTGTTACGACAACATTAGAAGATAATGTCATTATTGGTGCGCCTCAAGATAATAGTTTAGCACCCAATTCAGGGGCAGTTTATGCCTTTAGTACCGCCACAGGAACGCCCTATTTAGTCCTGAATAATCCGACCCCAGACGTCTTTGATTTATTTGGCTATTCCGTTGCAACTTTAGGTAATAATGTTATAGTCGGTGCACCCAATGATTCTACATTAGCACCCGGAGGAGGAACAGTTTATTTATTGGATGGAAATACAGGTCAATTATTACAAACCTTTTTCAATCCTAACCCTCAACCGAATGACTTTTTTGGGGCTTCTGTTGCTGCGGTGGGTGGAGATAGAATATTAATTGGTGCACCTGCTAGTTTAACACCAGGAGGAGGACAGCAACCCGGTGAAGCTTATATTTTTGATAGTGTTACCGGACAACTTTTACAAACCTTTAGAAATCCTAATCCAGGGTTAGATAATTTTGGTTATTCCGTCGCCTGGTCGGGAATTGGTCGAGATATTTTAATCGGTGCGCCTGGAGATGACTCAGGAGGAATTAATACCGGAACAGCGTTTTTATTGGATGGCATTACCGGGGCAGTTTTACAAACCTATAATGCCCCTATAATAGAGGATAATAATCAATTTGGTCAAGCTTTATCCTTAATCGGAAATGATGTTTTAATCGGTTCCCCAGGTTATGGATTAGCAAATTTAGGAGGAACATTCCGCTATGAATTAAGAACAGGAAATTTACTCCAAACTTATTTAAGTCCCGTTACGGATAATTCCGATACAGACTTGAATTTTGGAGCATCTGTTACCAGTGTTGGTAATCTTATATTGGTGGGTGTTCCGGGTTTGGATACAACCTTGGCGAGTGTCGGTGCTGTTTATCAATTTGTTTAAATTAGGAGTAATATGAAAAAGAAATCTTACCTTCCCCAGCTTAAATTATTTATTGTTGTTCTTTTAGGAGTCATCTTAACTCATAAATCTTTACCCTTAGTTTATCCCGTTTTAGCCCAAAATCCTAAAACCTTTGAGGATATAAAAGGTCATTGGGCACAAAACTGTATTGAAGAATTAGCTCAAAAAAATATTGTTAAAGGCTATTATGAAGATGATACTTTTCGTCCCGATGAACCCGTAAATCGAGCAGAATTTGCAGCGATTATCAGTCAAGCTTTTCCTAAAATTCCTAAAACTGAAAAAGCCATTGATTTTGTGGATGTCCCTACGGATTATTGGGCTTATAAAGCCATCCAAAATGTTAATCAAAGAGGGTTTATGTCAGGATATTTAGGCAGTATTTTTAATCCGTTATTAAATATCCCTAGAGTACAAGCCTTAGTCGCCTTAGTTAATGGTTTAGATTATAAACCAAGTCAAGTTTCCTCTCAACAATTAACCCAAATATTTGAGGATGGGTCAGATATTCCTGAATATGCAAAAAAAGCGATCGCAACAGCAACAGAAAATTGGTTAGTCGTTAATTATCCCAATGTTCGACGATTAAACCCCAATAAACCGGCGACTCGTGCGGAAGTTGCGACTTTCGTTTGTCAAGCCATTTCCGCAGATCAAAAACAAGCTTTAGTTCCCACTGAATATATTGCTAGAGTAGCAATTTCTGAACCTTCACAAGCCCAGTCAGAACCCAAACCGAAACCATCAACCCCTGCGGTTACAATGCAACCCCAAACAACCCCTCCAATTGAATCCAGACCGGAATCCTATCCCGAAATTAAGGATTTAAAGGTACAAAAAACTGCAAAATTAGGGGATATTAAAGCTGAATTATTAGCAGATTCCGATACTACAATTCAGTTAATGCAAATTAAAATTACTAGAAAAGGAGATTTAGTCTCTGAAGATGTTGTGACAATGGCAACTTTAGCAGCACCGGGGGTTAAAACCGTTAAAACCGGGAGAGTCCTTGATTTTAAAGTGTTAGATTTAGATAATGATAAAGAACCTGAAATTTTAGTAGATTTATTAATTGATGAGGATAACAATCGTAAAAGTTACTATTCGATTATTTATCGATATAGCCCCATAAAAAAAGAATATCGAGATGTGCAACAAAAATGGGGTTTAACGTCCTATCGACTGAATACAGAGAACCTAGAAACCCCGATTTTGATTCATTATGATCAACGATTTAGCCAACAATTTCAAGCTTATACTCCAGAACTACTCCCGTTACAGATTTTTCAATATCAGTTTGGAGAATTTCAAGATGTAACTCAACAATATAAGGAGTTTCTCAAAGAGCATAACTCTGTTTTATTGCAAGAAATCAATAAACGTCGTCGCCTTAAACAAGATTTAAAAGCAGTGGTAGCCGCTTATTTAGCCCAACAGTATTTATTAGGTGACGCCAATGCAGGTTGGAAAACGATTGAAGAACTGTATCAAAACCCTGACAGAAATCAATTTTTTCCTCAACTTCGCCAATGGTTGAAAAAGACAGGATACACTGAAGGATCTTCATGAAACATTTTATGATAGCTTAAGACTTGCTATATATCATTCATTTTCAAACCATGATTAACGCCAAACTAAAACCAGACTGGGCAGGAGAAGATTTTCTGTCTCAAATTGTTAACGTTTTAATTCAAACGAAACCGCTTTATAACTTAATGAAACTTCAAGCGAGACAAGTTTTAATTAAAACGGCTGAAAAAAATGGGGTTCAGTGGCGAAAAACTTGCCAAGAATTAGACGCATCGGGAGCTAAAGAACTTTTACAAAGTGTTACTAATCCTAATATTCAATATCCCGATTATTATCAAGTTCCCTTTCATGCTTATGATGAAGGAAATCTCTGTTGGTTAGCCGCCTTTGAAGCTGAACCTGCAACAAAAGCAATGGGTTTGCGAGTTTGGCCTAAAGAACAAATTACCTGGGAAACCGCAGAACATCGGTTACGGTCTAGCTTCCATGAAATCTTAGGTAAATATTGTCCTGAACGAGTGGAAAATGTGTTAGATATTGGTTGTTCTGTGGGGATGTCAACTCTGCCATTACATCGTTATTTAGTTCAAAAATACGGTCATAATATTAGAACAGTGGGGTTAGATTTATCACCTTATATGTTAGCGGTGGCAAAAGTTCGAGATACCCAGGGGGAAATCGCCGAATGGAGACAGGAACTCGCTGAAAATACCAGTTTTCCTGATAATAGTTTTGATGTTGTTACCCTGCAATTTCTATTACATGAACTCCCGAATAAACCCAGTCGAGATATTTTTCAAGAAGCCTTCAGAATTTTACGACCAGGCGGCTGTTTAGCCATTGTTGATAATAATCCGAAATCAGAAGTGATTCAGAATTTACCTCCAGCGTTATTTATTCTGATGAAAAGTACCGAACCCTGGAGTGATGAATACTATACGTTTGATGTGGAAGAAACCTTAAAACAGGTTGGGTTTGATTATAAAATTACCCTTCCCAGTGACCCTCGCCATCGGACAATTATTGCAATTAAACCCTAATGTACTTTAGGGCTATCTTGATACTAAAATCTAGGAAAGCAAGCAACCCTTGGGAAAAATTCGAGCTATTTTTTGCCTAGGTTAAAAATAAACCCGAATTTTCCCTGCGTGAATTTGTTGGGATCTTTCCAGATTTTAGCAAATTCACCGATGGGAGTTTTAGCATTACAAAAGAGCGTAGGGTGCGTAAGGCAAAGCCGCACGCACCATTTCTCTGAGGCAACCTGAGTAATTATCAGGAGCAAATATTTTTAAATTTCATGTTAGATGGTGCGTGCGCGGAGCTTACGCACCCTACGATGAATGTGGTTTTAAGCCATTTATACAACGGATTTGGACTTGCTAATAAAAGTTAAGAACACCGACCTGTATACTTCATGAATGCTTTAGGATCTGAGGAAATTCGCTTAACAAGATGAGCATTATACCGTTGTCTGTATTCCAGTTGTACTTGAGGGTTTGGAAAGCCACAAAAGCTACCATTACCAAAACTGAAATATCCTGAATTGCCAAAATCAAAAAATGCTCTAGGAACTGGACAAAGCCCAATATACTTATACGTTGAGATAGCGGTTATATTTAGATCAGGAGCAGGTCTTGATCTTCTAAAAATATCAAGATGTCCAGGTTTACTAAACGCACAAATTGTTCCACCAGCTTTAGCATATACTGACCCATTATAGGCGAAATATCCATCAATATTCTCTGGCATTGTCTCAGCAAAACCGGGTTTTTGTGCAGCAGAGACTACTATAATACCAATGATTACTGAACTCAGAAAATAACGTTTCATATTGTTTTTAAGTGAGTTACTTCAAATCATAGTTGCTATAACTTGCATAAGTTCAGTCAGATTTACTGTGACTGTTCCAAATGGAGTATCAACTCCAAAATGTAATTTGTTGGGATCGGGGTTGCGAGGATTAATATCGCCAGTAGCATGGGTTGTCAAGCTGTAAGTAATGATATTCTTATTTCCATTAAATGGAATGTGAATAGTGGTGACTTGTCTATGTCGAATTTGAACATCGTAGCTTAGGATTCCACTGTCACTCAACTGTAGTTTTTTTATTTCTGAATCACCATCATTGCCAATACAGATTGAATCAAAGTAATTTTCTAAAGCACTAGCAATTCCTGTACCCCGTAAATCTCTTGACATTGTACCTCCAAGGTCTAACTATTGATTCAACCACTGGATGTAAGATAATATTCTCTTTGGTTAGCTTATCCGCACATCTGTGTGTTACTACAGTCATAAACGAAAACCAATTCCTCTGTCAGTCGGATCGTGTCGGAACTTTTTCCTAAAAAATTCCTAAAATGTCGGAAAAAGATCGGAAAGATCGGATAAAATTGGATAAAACTATCAGTCTCACCTCGCTATGGATATTGCAGAAGTATTGAAACTAGCCGATAAATTGCTTTTTACCCATACAGGCGAACATTTAGACCTTCTGCAAGAAACAATTCTTAAAGGAACATTACAGGGCAATAAATATGCTGAAATTGCCTCAGAAAATTATTTAAGTGAAGGTCATGTTCGAGATACTGCATCGGAATTATGGCAAACTTTATCGAAAACGTTAGGGGAAGATATTAATAAATCAAATGCACGGTCTATTTTAGAAAAAATTACTATCTATAACAGTGTTTCATCTGGAAATTTTATTAGTTTTCATCAAATCAGTATTTGTCCAAAACAACAGAAAAAGCCTAAATGTTGTCCTCTATTTAAACCCTCTGAAAACAACCATTTAGACCTAGATGCTACACCAGAAATTACCGCATTTTTTGGACGAGATAATGAACTAAACACTTTAAAAACCTGGTTAATTCAAGATCATATCCGAATGATTACCTTAGTTGGGATACTTGGAATTGGCAAAACGACGCTGGCTGTCAAACTGATTGAAGAAATCCAAACGGAATTTCAATATATTATTTATCGCAGTCTCCAGTATTGTCCAACTATAGATATTTTTCTAACAGATTTACTGCAAAGTGTTGTTTCTCCTGCTATTTTTCCAAATACTCTAGATCGTCAAGTTAATTTATTCCTAAAATTTATTAAAAAACATCGCTGTTTAATTATTATTGATGATCTGCAAATGCTCTTTGAAACCGGACAATATGCGGGTCAATATAAACCGGAATTTGAAGGGTATTATTTATTATTTAAACAAATTGCCGAATTATCTCATTCCAGTAGTTTCTTATTAATTACTAGCGAACAACCCGAATATTTAACAGTCGATAGTCCTAAATTTTTTAGGTCATTAAAACTATCAGGATTAGGAGATTGTGCTACAAAAATTTTAAAGCATAAAGAATTATTAGATCAAGACAATTGGCATGATTTAATTGAAAAATATCAAGGTCATCCCTTATGGTTAGAAATGACAGCTACGATGATTCAAGAACTATTTTCTAGCCGAGTCACGGATTTTTTAGCTTATCCTTCCTTCGTATTAAGCAATGAAATCACATTTCAACTGAGTCGTTTATGGAATAGATTAACCGAGTCAGAACAACAGGTGATCAATTATTTAGCCAAACAAGAAAATGGGGTTGCTTTGATGCAGGTTTTACAAGAAATTCCTGATCAACCCACAGATATATTAAAGACTATACAATCGTTAAAAAGACGTTGTTTGTTAGAAGATACTAGCCATGCAGATCAACATCACGCTTCTTTACTAAAGATTAATTCAATTTTAAAATATTATATTATCTCTCAACACTAACAAAACTTATGCAGAAACCGGGTTTCTGAACAAAAGATGGTGCGTGCGCGGAGCTTACGCACCCTACGATTGAAGTTAATCAAGGCGAAACCCAAAACATTCCTTTAATTCCGTTAGTGGGGTTATCTGCTACGGTTAATTGGTATTTGCAAAGGAGTTTAAGATTATGAAAACCTTAACGCAATTGTATGATGAATATGAAGGCGATTTTATCGATGGGATGATTAATCGCTTTAAATTTTCGGGGAAACAAGAAGTCGTTTTTCGCAAACGCTTTATTAAAGATAATGATGGTTGCCTTCATCAGAAACTTGCTGATAATTTTACAAAACATTTAATTGATAAGGAATCCCAAGATGCCACTCAAATTTTTAAGCAAACATTAGCCGCCATTTGTGACAAGCTGGAAGAAATCGGATGTCCAAGCAGTAAGGGTGCGGAACGCTGGAAAAATTGCCGACAGTGGTTGCGGGAAGTTATGTTTTTGCAATGGGCAAAAGAACAGGGTTTAATCAAACCAAAATCCATTGATGAATGTTGGCAGGAATTAAAGGAAAAAGTTGCTCATCAAGAAGGATTAACCGTCGAAATACCGGCTCTCCTATACTTATGGTTATAAGTAAGGCTTATATAAAAAGACAAGCTAGTAGCTTTTCACGCATCATCTCAAAATTTTTGAAGCCATAGCTTTGACGAAGAATTAATTTGATCCGGTTATTTAATCCCTCCATGACTCCACTGGTTGTTCGATTAATAAAATA